>JAUHZL010000358.1 GCA_030425945.1 Alphaproteobacteria bacterium
TGCAGGAGACGGCCCTCGCGGCCTGAGTTGAAGACCCGGGCAGTTTCGGCAAACCTGCCCGCACCAAGAAAAAGCAGGGAGGAGCGGCCATGACCCACGTGCTGGCCATCGATCAGGGCACCACGTCCTCGCGGGCGATGATCTTCGACGCCGGGCTGAACGTCGTCGCCGTCGCGCAGCAGGAGTTCGCGCAGCACTTCCCGCATCCGGGCTGGGTCGAGCACGATCCGGAGGACATCTGGCAGACCGTCCTCGACACCTGCCGCGCGGCGCTGGAAAAGGCCGGGCTGACGGCCGCCGACCTCGCCGCGATCGGCATCACGAACCAGCGCGAGACGGCGCTGGTCTGGGACCGCGAGACCGGCGCGCCCATTCACAACGCCATTGTCTGGCAGGACCGGCGCACCGCCGCCACGACGCAGGCCCTGCGCGACGCCGGGCACGAACCCGCCGTGACCGCCGCATCGGGCCTGCTGCTCGACCCCTATTTCAGCGCGTCCAAGGTCGGCTGGCTGCTCGATACCGTGGACGGCGCGCGGGCCCGGGCCGAGGCGGGCAAGCTGGCCTTCGGCACCGTGGACAGCTTCCTCATCTGGCGTCTGACCGGCGGGCGGCGGCATGTCACCGATGCCACCAACGCGGCCCGGACACTGCTCTACAACATCCGGGACGGGCACTGGGACGAGGGCCTGTGCGCCCTCTTCGGCGTGCCGCAGGCGATGCTGCCCGAGGTGCTGGACTGCGCCGCCGACTTCGGGACAACCGACCCCGCGTTGCTGGGCAGCGCCGTTCCGATCCTCGGCGTGGCGGGCGACCAGCAGGCCGCCACCCTCGGCCAGGCCTGCTTCACGCCCGGCATGGTCAAATCGACCTACGGCACCGGGTGCTTCGCCCTTCTCAACACCGGCGACACGCTGGTCGAGAGCCGCAATCGCCTGCTGGGCACCATCGCCTACCAGTTCGACGGCAAGCGGACCTATGCCCTGGAAGGCTCGATCTTCAACGCCGGGACCGTGGTGCAATGGCTGCGCGACGGGATGGGCCTGATCGAGGCCGCGAACCGCACCGATGCGCTGGCGGCGCAGGCCGATCCGGAACAGGACGTGATGATCGTGCCCGCCTTCACCGGCCTCGGTGCCCCGTGGTGGGACCCGGACGCGCGCGGCGCGCTGTTCGGGATCACCCGCAACACCGGGCCCGCCGAGTTCGCCCGCGCCGCGCTCCAGAGCGTCGGCTACCAGACCGCCGACCTGATCGCCGCGATGCAGGCCGACTGGCAGGGCGGCGATGCCGGGCAGGTGCTGCGGGTCGATGGCGGCATGACCGCCAGCGAGGGCGCGATGCAGTTCCTCGCCGACATCCTCGGCGCGCCGGTGGACCGCCCGAAGGTGCTGGAGACCACCGCGCTGGGGGCAGCCTGGGTCGCCGGGATGCGGGCCGGGGTCTATCCGGGACCGGACGAGTTCGCCCGGACCTGGGCGCTCGACCGCCGCTTCGAGCCGGGGATGGACGCCGCCACCCGCACCGCCCGCCGCGCCCGCTGGCACAAGGCCGTCGAGGGCACGCGCGCCTTCACGGCATAAGCGCAACACTCGGTTTCCCTGGGGGGGTCTGCCTTGGCAACCCCCGGGGGCCACCTTACATCGCCCCCCATGAAGCGCTGGTTGCCATTCGTCCGCAAGGACCCCGTCGTGACGGTCATTCGCCTCTCGGGGGCGATCGCGGCCGGGAACCGGGGCACGCTCAATGACGCCGCGATGGCCGGCGCCCTGGAAAAGGCCTTCCGGCGCGGTAAACCCGCCGCGGTGGCGCTGGTGATCAACTCCCCCGGCGGCTCGCCCGCGCAATCCTCTCTGATCGGCGCGCGCATCCGCCGCCTGGCGGACGAGACCGAGGTCCCCGTCTTCGCCTTCGTCGAGGATGTCGCGGCGTCCGGCGGATACTGGATCGCGGCGGCGGCGGACGAGATCTACGTCGATCCGACCTCCATCGTCGGCTCGATCGGGGTGATCTCGGCGGGCTTCGGCTTTCATGAACTGATGGCCCGGCAAGGGATCGAGCGGCGCGTCCACACCGCGGGCAAGGACAAGTCCATGCTCGACCCGTTCCGCCCCGAGCGGGACGAGGACGTGGCCCGGCTGAAAAGCCTGCAGGCCCAGTTGCACGAGACCTTCATCGACCATGTGAAGACCCGGCGCGGCGCGAAGCTGTCGGACGACGGCGACCTGTTCACCGGCGAGGTCTGGATCGGCCAGCGCGCAGTGGATGTCGGCCTTGCCGACGGCATCGGGCATCTCGTGCCGGTGATGAAAGCGCGCTTCGGCGACAAGACCCGTTTCCGCGTGACCGGCCCGCGCCGCCCGCTGCTGGGCCGCTTCGGCCTGTCGGTCGTCGGCGAAACGCTGGGCGCGCTCGAGGACCGGGCGCTCTGGGCGCGCTACGGGCTCTGACGGCGTGCTGGTCAAGATCGTCACCTTCTTCCTGATCTTCATGGCCATCCTTGCCATGTTCGGTCGCCTGCGCTTCCCGCGCCTGACCCGCCGCCGCGGGCCCGGGCGCCCCGCCAAGTGCCCCGACTGCGGGCAATTCGTGATCGGGCGCGGTCCCTGCGCCTGCAAGACGAAGGGCTGACATGCTTCTGATGGATTTCGGCCTCGTCGCGCTTGGCCTCTTCATCCTCGTGGGGGCCGGTGATGTGCTGGTCAAGGGCGCGGTGAACCTGGCGCTCCGGCTCGGGATTCCGGCGCTGATCGTCTCGCTGACGGTGGTCGCCTTCGGCACCTCGGCGCCGGAACTTCTGGTCTCGGTCAGTGCGATCCTCGACGAGGCGCCGGGCATCGCGCTCGGCAACGTGGTCGGCTCGAACATCGCGAACGTCCTGCTGGTGCTCGGCCTGCCCGCCCTGGTGGCCGGGATCATGACCGACGGCCACGACACGCGGCGCAGCTATCTCCAGATGATCGGGGCCAGCGTGCTGTTCATCGGTGCCTGCATGGTCGGTCCGATCACCTGGGTGCATGGCACGGTGCTGCTGGCCGGTCTGGCGCTGATGCTGGGCGACGCCTACCGCGAGTCGGTGCGCCACAAGCGCGCCGTTGCGGTCGCGGCCGCCGCCTGCGCGCCGGACGACACCGACCCGGAGGACGTGGAGGGCGCGGACCCCGACATGCCCTGGTGGAAGATCGGCGTCTTCCTCGCGCTGGGTCTGCTGGGCCTGCCGCTGGGCGCCGACCTGCTGGTCGAGGGGGCGGTCAACATCGCCCGCACCTTCGGGGTCTCGGAGACCGTCATCGGCCTGACGCTGGTCGCCTTCGGCACCTCGCTGCCGGAGCTGGCCGCCTCGACCGCCGCGGCCTTCCGGGGACATTCGGATGTCGCGCTCGG
>JAUHZL010000359.1 GCA_030425945.1 Alphaproteobacteria bacterium
ACACCGGCACGAGTGTGGAAATGGGTCTTCAATCCCTCGACGCGCAGCACTTCTGTCATCGTCGCAGCCTCGGATTGAATTGGTCGCGGATGCGGTCTCCAACCAGGTTTATGGCGACGATCAACACAATCAGCGCAACCCCAGGATAGACCGAGATCCAGTACCGCCCGCTCATCATGTAAGGGAACCCGTTCGAGATCAGCATGCCGAGCGACGGTTCGGTCACCGGCAGGCCAAGGCCGAGGAAAGACAACGTCGCCTCGAGGGAGATAGAGTTCGCGATCTGCACCGTGGCCACCACGATCAGCGGCGGCATACAGTTGGGCAGGAGGTGGCGCAAGACCACCCGTCGCCCGGAAAGCGGCGTAGCGAGTGCAGCCTCGATGTAGTCTTTGCGCCGCTCCGCCGTCGCCGCGCCGTACGCGGTGCGGGCGAAATAGGCATACTGCGCCGCCACGAGCGCACCGATCAGCTGTGCCTTGCCCTGGCCCAGCAGTGCCACGAGCACAAGCGCCAGAAGGATTGCCGGAAAGGACAACTGGAGGTCGACAATCCGCATGATCAGGGTCTCGATCCGCCCGCCGAGATAGGCCGCGAGAATGCCGAGGCCCGCCCCGAAGGCCAGAGCGACGCCCCCGGCGGCAAGACCGATCTGGATAGATACTCTGAGGCCGTACATGATCGCAGACAACAGGTCGCGCCCCTGCGGGTCGGTCCCCAGAAGGTGCGTGTAGCCCCCAGTGCCGACAAAGCCGGGTGGGCGTCGGGCGTCCATGAGAGATAGCCTCGAGAGATCGTAGGGGTCCTGCGGCGCGATCAGGGGCGCGAAGAGCGCCAACAAGCAAAGGACTACCACCACGACCAGCGCAACGACGGCAACGGTGCTCTCGCGGAACTCGCTCCAGAACCGCGCGAAGGGCGAGACTGCGCGCGGCGCGGGCGTGCTTTTCTCGGGGGCCGCGGGCTCAGGCACGATGTCGGTCATGCGGTCCTCCGTGCACGGATGCGCGGGTCGATCAGCGCGAAGACGAGGTCGACGGTGAAATTGATCGTCACGAACAGCGCGGCCGTCAGGATGAGGTAGGCGACCATCACCGGCCGGTCCAATACCGAGATCGAATCGATGATCAGCTTGCCGACCCCGGGCCAGGAGAAGATCGTCTCGGTCACGACCGCGAACGCCAGTGTCGAGCCGAGTTCGAGCCCGAAGACGGTGACGATCGGGATCGAGATCATCTTCAGCAGATGACGCCTCAGGATCGTCGCTTCGGACAGACCCGCCGCACGCGCGAACTTGATCGTATCGGTCAGCATGATCTCGCGGGTGCCCGCACGGGCCAGGCGGATCATCATCGCCAACTTGAAAAGTGCGAGGTTGACCGCCGGCAACGCGATATGGGCCAGCCCGTCGAGTGTCAGGAAGCTCCAGCGGATGCCAAGAAGCTCCACGGTCTCGCCCCTCCCGCCCGCGGGAAGCCAGCCGAGCGAGACAGCGAAGGTCAGGATCAGGATCAGCCCGACCCAGAAGGACGGAACCGAAAAGCCCAGAACCGACAAGGCCATGATGGTCTTGGAGATGCGGCTGTCGGGCCGGTATCCCGCATAGATGCCCAGCGTCACGCCCAGCACCGTGGCCGAGACCACCGAGATCAGCACCAGTTCCAGCGTCGCCGGAAGGCGGGAGCCGATCAGCTCCAGCACGGGTATGTTGTAGACGAAGGAACGGCCGAAATCGCCCTGCAGGGCGTTCGTCGCAAAGATCCAGTACTGTTCCCAAAGCGGCCGGTCGAGGCCGAGACGCCGGATCGCATCCTCGCGGATATCCTGGGTCGCATCGGGCGGGATGACGATGTCGACCGGGTTGCCGATCGCGTAGACGCCGACAAAGACGATAACCGACATCGCCGCCATGACGACGACCGCCTGCAGAAAGCGCTGGATGACGAATCCGAGCATTGCCGGGTCAGACCCTTGAGGATGGAGGGAAAAGGCCGGGCAGCACTGCTGCCCGACCGGTGAGCGTACAGCGCCGATCAGTTCGCCGGGCGGATGAAGAACGCGAGCGTGTCCTCGTCGTAGCGCGGCTCGAAGGTGACCATGCCGGCCTTGGCGGCCCAGACGGTCTGAAGCTGCACGATCGAGATATACGCCTTGTCCGCCATGATCAGCGCCATCGCCTCTTCGTACATGGCGCGTCGGGCGTCCGCATCGAGTGTCGTCGCACCCGCCTGCAGGAGGCGATCCACGTCCTCGTTCTTGTACTGGATGCGGTTGAACGCGCCGAGCTTGACTTCGGGGTTGTTCGAATGCGCGAGCCCGCCCAGCGTGTAGGACGCCTCGCCCGTGAGCGTGCCCCACCCGTTCATGAAGACCGAGTATTCGAGGTTCGCCTGCGCCGGGAAATAGACCGTACGGCTGATCGCGTTGACATTGGTGTCGATGCCCACCTGGGTGAACATCTGGCCCAGGCCCTGGCAGATCGCACCGTCGCCCGGCAGACGGTCCGAAGTGCAGTAGAGGTCGATCTTGAAGCCGTCCGGATAGCCCGCCTCGGCCAGCAGCGCGCGCGCCTTGTCGGGGTTGTATTCCGGCATCGGGATACCCGCGTTCGAGCCGAAGAAGCCAGGCGGCATCAGCTGGTTCGCGGGCTTGCCCAGACCTTCGAGCACGATCTCGACCATGGTTTCGCGGTCAATCGCGTGGTCGATCGCCTGCCGCACGCGGAGGTCGCGCAGGGGGTTCTCGGCCATCGGGTTGCCATCGTTATCGTAGACCTTGGGCGTCTGTTCCCGCTGATCGAGCTGCAGGTTCATGATGTAGACGCTGTCGCCGATGATGCTGTCGACATTGGGGTCGTTGGCCAGCGCAAGGTAGTCGATGGACGACACGTAGTTGATCACGTCGACCTGGCCCGCCTTGAGCGCGGCGAGGCGCGAACTGTCGTTCGGGATCTCCTTGCGGATCACGCGCTCCCACGCGCCCATGCCGCGCCAGTAGTCGTCGAAACGCTCCAGCACGAGGTCGCCTTTCGGCTCCCAGCTGACGAACTTGTAGGGGCCGGTGCCGATGGTCGCGGCACCCGAATTGAAGCCGCCGGCCGCGGTTTCGGGCGTCGAGTAATCCGCTGCGGCCTCCGAGGAGACGATGAACAGGCGGATGAAGTCGTTCGGCAGGGTCGAGGCCGGCCCATCGGTGTGGATGTGCAGCGTGTAGTCGTCGATGATCTCGACTTCGGCTACGCGGCGCACGTAGATCGTCGTCGTGGTCGGGCCCGAGACCACCGGGATACGCTCGATCGAGAACTTCACGTCCTCGGCGGTGAAGTCCGAGCCGTCGTGGAACTTGACGCCCTCGCGCAGCTTGAATTCCCAGGTATCCTCGTC
>JAUHZL010000360.1 GCA_030425945.1 Alphaproteobacteria bacterium
CCCTGTCGCTGACGCCGATCCTGATCGGCACCTTCGCGGCCATCGCCTGTGCGCTGCCGGGCAATTTCCTGATCCTGCGCCGGCAGGCGCTGATCGGGGATGCCATCAGCCATGTCGTGCTGCCGGGGATCGTGGTGGCCTTCCTGATCACCGGCACCGTGGCCGCCGTGCCGATGATGCTGGGCGCGGGCGCGGCGGCCCTGGTGGCGGTCGCGGGGATCGAGGCGGTGCGGCGGCTGGGACGGATCGAGCCGGGGGCCGCGATGGGCGTCGTCTTCACCGCGATGTTCGCGGGAGGGGTGCTGCTGCTCGAGCGCTCGGACACCTCGTCGGTCCACCTCGACGTCGAGCATGCGTTGATGGGCAACCTCGAGTCGCTGATCTGGCTCGACGCGACCGGATGGGGCTCGCTGCTCGACCCCGCCGCGCTGGCCTACCTGCCGCCGGAACTCGGGCGGATCGCGGTGACGCTGGCGGTGATCGTGGTGCTGCTGGCGGTGTTCTGGCGCCCGCTGGCGTTGGCGACCTTCGACGAAGGGTTCGCGCGCACCTTGGGCCTGCCGGTCTCCATCATCGGGCTGGGGCTCGTGGCGGTGGCGGCGGTGGCGGCGGTGGCGGCGTTCGACGCTGTCGGCTCGATCATCGTCATCGCGATGTTCATCTGCCCGCCCGCGGCGGCCCGGCTGATGACGGACCGGCTCGGGGTGCAGGTGGCGTGGTCGGTGGTCTTCGCCACGCTTTCGGCCGTGCTCGGCTACGTGCTGGCGGGCTACGGGCCGCTGTGGCTGGGGATGCGGGACGCGGTCAGTGCCGCGGGGATGATTGCGGCCGTCTCGGGACTGATCCTCGCCCTCGCGGCGGTGGCCGGACCCCGGAGGCACGGTGCCGCCGGGGCCGGGCGCGCTCAGTCGTAGAAGATCTCGTTGTCGTCGAGATAGACGTTCGACGCGGCGCAGATGTCGATGGCGATCGGCTCGTCGAGAACCTCCGACCCGTCCTGACCGAGCCAGCCGACGAGGAATGCCTGGTCGCAGGCCCCGGTGTCGGCGTAGAACTCGGCGGTGGCTGAGGCGCCCGGCACCAGCGCGTCGGTCGTCAGCCAGTTCTGCGACCAGCCCGATCCGTCGTTGGTGTAGAAGCTGACGACGATGTTGTTCGTGGTGTTGTTGAAGAGCGTGAAATAGCCCTCCGACCCGGTGCCCTGGGCCAGCACGGCGGCGGGCATCAGGGCGAGGGCCGTCACGAGGCCAAGGCCGTAACGGATCGTCATGTCGTATCCTTTCGATGGGTGCGGACAGGCTGCGGCCGAAATTCGGCGCGCTTCGCGCGAGAAAAGCAAGAAAAATGCAATTCGGGGGCGATGCGGATACAGGGTGTATGCGCGTTCAGGTCGCCAGCCGGGTCCGCGCCTGCGCCCGTGCCGCTTCCTCGGGCAGACCGAGACGGCCATAGACCCCGGCCAGCATCCGGTTGACGGGCACCGAGTCGGGTTCATGGCGGCGGCGCAGTTCCAGCATCTGCTGCGCCGGTCCGTCGCGGCCCGCGCGGATCATCGCGTCGAGCAGGATCTGGTCGAAGAGGTCGCGCTGCGCGTGGCTGCCGCCGGCCTCCATCAGGCGGCCCTGCACCGATCCGAGCCGGGCGAGGCAGGTGGGCCAGTCCCCCGCCGCATGGGCCCGCAGGCCAAGGGCGGCGGGCAGGGCGACCTCGCGCCAGACCGGGTCGCAGGCGGGGTCCGCCGCACGTGCCGCCAGCGCCGCCATCAGGGTGTCGGCCTCCGGCCGCCCGGCGCGGTCGAGCCCGTAGAGGTATTGCAGCGTCAGGAACGGGTTCACCAGATCGCCGGTCCGGTGCGCGAGGTACGCGCCCACGTCGGTCCAGCGGTCGCCCACGTCCACGCCGACCAGTTCCAGCCGGGCCAGCAGGGACACCGCGCCGATCTGGTCCTGGCTGTACTCCTTCCAGACGCCCCAGACCTGCGTGTCATAGAGCGACAGCGCCCCCTCCAGATCGCCCTGCGAGATCAGGAACAGCGCCTGATGCCACCAGTTATGCGTGACCATGAAGGAATTGAGGTCGGTCCATGTCTCGGAAACATCGGCGAGGAAGGCCCGGCCCTCCGCGATCCGGCCGCCGGTCAGCATGACATGGGCCAGCGCGTGATGCGCCCAGGGCTCCTTGCGCTTCAGGTGGACCGCCCGCCACGCGGCCTGCTCCGCCTCGGCCATCAGGTGGCACTGTTCATAGGCGAAGGCGGCCATGCCATGGGCATAGGGCACCTCGTCACAGGCGGGCAGGACGGCATGGGCGAGGCGCAGCATCCCGGCCGCGTCGCCCCGGTTGAACGCGTGGTACTGGGCGATCTTCATCAGCGTCAGGTCGCGCGGGTCGGCCTCGGCACCTTCCTGGCCCAGCCGGATCACCCGGCCGATGTCGCCGCCGACCCAGGCGCGCGCCATTTCGACCGCCCGCCGCTCGCGCTCGGTGACCCCGGTCGCGGCGGCCTCCGCCCGCGCGAGATAGGGGCGCGCGGCCGCCTCGACCCCCGCCGCCTCGCCGAACATGTGCAGCATCGCGGCATAGGCATTGCTCAGGCAATGGCCCGGATGCGCGTCGGCCACCGCCAGCAGGTTCACCATCCGCGTTTCGTAGCCGAGGAACCCGAGGCTGAAGTCGTCGATGCCCTGCAGGACGGCGGCATCGCCCCCTGTTACCGGATTGCCGAGCCAGTCGCTGTGCATCGTCCTCTCTCCTTGCCGGCGGGCAGCGTGGCACGGTCGGGGCAGCCGGTCCAGCGGTGCGGCACGCGGCCCGGTTGCCGGACCCGCCCGGATCGGGTGGAGTTGCCGCGACCGTCGAGGGGAGGCCCATGCCGCGCATCGTCACCGTCACGCTGAACCCGGCGCTCGACCTGTCGACCGAGACGGCCGAGGTGCGCCCGAACCGCAAGCTGCGCTGTGCCCCGCCGCGCCGCGACCCGGGCGGCGGCGGCGTCAATGTCTCGCGGGCCATCGCGAAGCTGGGCGGGGCGTCGCTCTGCGCCGTCGCGGCGGGGGGCGATGCCGGGGCGGCGCTGCTGGCCCTGCTGGCCGCCGAGGGGGTCGAGGCCCGCGACCTCGGGCTGGACCTGCCGACCCGGCAGAGCCTTGCCGTCACCGATCTCGCCAGCGGGGACCAGTTCCGGTTCGTCATGCCGGGTCCGGTCTGGAGTGCCGCCGACCTCGACCGCGCCCTGGCGCGGGTGGTCGGCTGGTGCGCGGCGGGCGACTGGCTGGTGCCCTCGGGCAGCCTGCCCGAAGGCGTGCCGCCCGACACCTTTCCGAAGCTGGGCGCCCGGCTGGCCGGGAAGGGCGTGCGCATGGTGCTCGATACCTCCG
>JAUHZL010000361.1 GCA_030425945.1 Alphaproteobacteria bacterium
CGGTTCCTGTCGATCTACCCGGATGTCCAATCGCTGCGAGGGGCTTGAGATGGCTGCATATGACGCGCTGATGGCCTTTCAGCGCCAGACCGAGGCCCTGGCGAGCATCGCCGGCCGCCTCGGCTGGGATCAGGAGACGATCATGCCCCGCGGGGCGGCCGAGCAGCGGGCGGAAGAGATCGCCGCGCTCGAGGACGTGCTGCACGCCCGCCGGACCGATCCGCGGATCGGCGAATGGCTCGCGAAGGCCGAGGCGCAAGACCCTGTTGCGGAAGCACAATTGCGCCACATCCGCCGCTCGTACGAGCGCACGGTCAAGATCCCGGCGCGGCTGGCGACCGAGCTGGCGCGGCTGACCTCGCGGGCGCAGGGCATCTGGGCCGAAGCGCGCGCGACCGAGGATGTCGCCGCCTTCCTGCCGGTCCTGCGCCAGGTGGTCGACCTGCGGCGCGAGGAGGCGGCCTGCCTCGCCACCGACGGGGCGCTCTATGACGCGCTGCTCGACGACTACGAACCCGGAGCGACGGGCGCGGAGCTGTCGGCGCTGTTCGGGCGGCTGCGGCCGCGCCTTGTTGCGCTGCGCGAGGCGGTTCTGGGGGCCGACAACCCGCCCGCCGCGCTGAGCGGAACCTATGATGGCGCGACCCAGACCCGGATCGCGCGCGAGCTGGCGCTCGCCTTCGGCTATGACCTGAACCGGGGGCGGATCGACACCTCGGTCCATCCGTTCTCGTCCGGCTCCGGTTCGGACGTCCGGATCACCACCCGGATTTCGGAACGTGATCCATTCAACTGTTTTTACTCGACAATCCACGAAACCGGCCACGCCGCCTACGAGCAGGGAATCGACCCGGCCTATGCGATGACGCCGCTCGGACAGGGCGTGTCGATGGGGGTCCACGAAAGCCAGAGCCGGATCTACGAGAACCAGCTTGGCCGCAGCCGGGCCTTCACCGGCTGGCGGTTCGGGCGCATGACGGATGGCTTCGGGGCGTTCGGCATCGCCGACGCGGAAGCGTTCTACCGATCGGTGAACCGCGTCTCGCCATCCTATATTCGGACCGAGGCGGACGAGGTGCAGTACAACCTGCATGTCCTGCTGCGCTTCGATCTGGAGCGCGAGCTGATCGGCGGCACGCTCGATGTCGCGGACCTGGAGGAGGCGTGGAACACCCGTTTCGCCGCCGACTTCGGGGTGGCCGTGGACAAGCCGTCGAACGGGGTGCTGCAGGACGTGCACTGGTCTGTGGGCCTGTTCGGCTACTTCCCGACCTATACGCTGGGCAATGTCTATGCGGGCTGTCTTTACAAGGCCTTGCGGGCCGAAGTTGACGGCGTCGACGCCGCCCTCGCGCGGGGCGATGCGGGGCCTGCGGTCGCGTGGCTGCGCGACAAGGTCCAGCGGCACGGCGGCCTGATGGCGCCGCGCGATGTGATCACGCAGGCCACCGGAACGGCGCCCAGCGAAGCGCCGTTGCTCGATTATCTCGACGCGAAGTTCGGCGAGATCTACGCGCTGTGATCACACGTCGCGCGCCCAGGACGGGCGGCGCTTCTCGAGGAATGCGGCGATGCCCTCGGCGGTGTCGTCGCGGGCCATGTTCTCGACCATGACCGCGCCGGTATAGGCATAGGCCTCGTCGATGCCCATCTGCAGCTGGTCGTAGAAGGCGCGCTTGCCGATGCGCACGGCACCCGACAGTTTCGCGGCGATGGTGCGGGCGAGGGCGGTCGTTTCGGCCTCCAGCGCCTCGGGCGGCACGGCCCGGTTGATCAGCCCCAGCTCGCGGGCGCGCTCCGCGCCGACGAATTCGCCCGAAGTCAGAAGCTCAAACGCCTGTTTGCGAGGGATATTCCGGCTGAGGGCCACCATCGGCGTCGAACAGAACAGTCCGATATTCACGCCGTTCACCCCGAACTTCGTGCCCTCGGCCGCTACCGCCAGGTCGCAGCTGGCAACCAGTTGGCATCCGGCCGCGGTGGCGATCCCGTGCACCTGGGCCACGACAGGCTGCGGCAGGCGCATCAGGCCTGTCATCACGCCCGTGCAGCGACGGAACAGGTCCGACAGCGCCGCGGCGCCCTTGTCCTCGGACTGGCGCATGGCCTGCATTTCGCGCAGGTCATGCCCGGCGCAGAACGCCTTGCCGGCGCCCTTCAGGATGACGACCCGAGTCTCGGTGTCGGAATTCAGCATGTCGATCTGATCCTGCAGCGCGGCCAGCATCCGATCGCTCAACGCGTTGAGTTTGTTGGGATCGTTCAAGGTCAGGGTCGCAATCCCGTCCTTGTCTTCGCGCTTCAGGCATGGTTCCGACATCTTGTCCTCCGCTCGCTCACGGGCGAAGTCTAGGCGAGGCATGCGCAAGGGGAAAGCGATGGAATTGAAGATGGACAAACCGGCGCTCGAGGCGTTCCTCGCGGCGGAGTTCTCCCAGGTCGCCGGCGATTTCGCGGTGGAGTCGGTCGCGCCGATGTCGCTGACGATCCGCCTGAAGGTGGCCGAGCGCCACCTGCGGCCCGGCGGCACGGTGTCGGGCCCGTCGATGTTCGCACTGGCGGATGTGTCGGTCTATCTCGCGGTCCTGTCGATGATCGGACCAAAGGCGCTCGCGGTCACAACGAGTTGCAGCATGGACTTCATGCGAAAGCCGGAAGCGGGCAGGGACCTTCTGTGCGAGTGCCGCCTGCTGAAGCTGGGCCGGGTGCTGGCGGTGGGGGACGGGCTGATCTTCTCGGAGGGTTCCGCGCAGCCGGTCGCGCGGGCGAACATGACCTATTCGATCCCCCCGGGTTGAGCGGGCAGGCGAACGCGGGTGGAAATGTGGGGTATAAAGATACCATATTTTCAAGCTACTGATAACGCGTGATAAAAGCGGCAATGTAGCCATTGACCGCGGCGTGAAAATCCTTAGAACCACGCCATCCCCGGGGGCCTTCGTGCCCCCGCGATCACTTGAGGACCCACGATGAAAACCTTTACCGCTACCCCGGCGGACATCGACAAGAAATGGATCCTGATCGACGCCGAGGGCGTCGTTCTGGGCCGTCTCGCCTCGATCGTCGCCATGCGCCTGCGCGGCAAGCACAAGGCCAGCTTCACGCCCCACATGGACATGGGGGACAACGTGATCGTCATCAACGCCGACAAGGTGCAGCTGACGGGCAAGAAGCGCACGGACAAGACCTACTACTGGCACACCGGCCACCCGGGCGGGATCAAGTCGCGCACCGCCGAGCAGCTGCTCGAGGGCGCCTACCCGGAGCGTGTCGTGACCAAGGCCGTGCAGCGGATGCTGCCGGGCGGTCCGCTGTCGCGTCGCCAGATGACCCACCTGCGCGTCTACGCCGGGGCCGAGCACCCGCA
>JAUHZL010000017.1 GCA_030425945.1 Alphaproteobacteria bacterium
GCCGACTTGGAAATGCCCATCTTCTTGGCCGCGTCCGTGAACCCGCCCTGGTCCACCACGGTCGCAAAGGCCTCCATTTCGGTCAGTCGATCCATTGCCCATCCCCGGCAAACTGTTTCGTGTCGGGGAACAGGTATCGCGGGGGATTCGGGCAGAACTGTGCCCCGGACGGGAAAATGCTGGGGTTAATTGTAGATCGTTCAACAGGGGGAAACCCGTTATCCCAGGACCCGACGCAACGCGGGACCGGGCGCCAAGGCCCGGATGACCCTCGAAACGCGGCCTGCGAGGACGGCGCTTCGCCCGCCTCCCGGCCCCCGAGGGCAACGGCTAGAGCGTCAGCGCCAGCCGCATCCCCTGGTCGATCGCCCGCTTGGCGTCGAGTTCCGCCGCCACGTCCGCCCCGCCGATCACGTGGACCGGCACGCCGCGCCCGGCCAGCGCATCGGCAAGGCTGCGCTCCGGCTCCTGCCCGGCGCAGAGCACGACGGTATCCGCCGCGATCAGCGTCGGACGCTCGCGCGCCTCGCCGAAGCTGACGTGCAGGCCCTCGGCATCGATCCGTTCGTAGTTCACGCCGCCGATCATCTCGACGCCCTTCATCTGGAGCGAGGCCCGGTGGATCCAGCCGGTGGTCTTGCCCAGCCGCCGCCCCAGTTTCTCGGCCTTGCGTTGCAACAGCGTGATCTGCCGTGCGGGCGGCACCGGCTGCGGCCCCTCGGGCGCGAGGCCGCCGCGATGCGTCGCCGGATCGGCCACGCCCCACTCGCGCTGCCACAGCGCGGTATCCTCGGCCGGGCTGACCCCCTCGTGCGCCAGGTACTCGGCCACGTCGAAGCCGATGCCACCCGCCCCCACGACCGCGACGCGCGGCCCGACCTCGGCCCCGCCGCGCAGCACATCGATGTAGCTCAGCACGTTCGGACCGTCCTGCCCGGGAATGCCCGGGGCGCGCGGCACGACGCCGGTCGCCACCACCACCGCGTCGAACCCGCCCAGATCGTCCGGCCCCACGGCCCGGCCCAGCGCCAGTTCGACACCGCGCAGCGCCAGCATGTGCGCGAACCAGTCCACGAGGCCGTGGAACTCTTCCTTGCCGGGGATCACGCGCGCCATGTTCAACTGGCCGCCCACCCGGTCCGCCTTGTCGAACAGCGTCACCGCATGGCCGCGCCCGGCTGCCTCGATCACCGTTGCCATACCGGCAGGTCCGGCCCCGACGACCGCGATGCGCTTCGGCGTCTCGGCAGGCCCCGCGTCGAAGCTGGCTTCGTCGCAGGCGCGCGGATTGACGAGGCACGAGGTCAGCTTGCCCGAGAAGGTGTGATCGAGGCAGGCTTGGTTGCAGGCGATGCAGGGCGCGATCTCGCGCGCGCGCCCGCTGGCCGCCTTGGCGACGAAGTCCGGATCGGCGAGGAACGGACGCGCCATCGACACCATGTCGGCGACGCCACCGGCGATGATCTCTTCGCCGACCTCGGGCGTGTTGATCCGGTTCGAGGTGATGACCGGGATGCCCACCTTGCCCATCAGCTTCTCGGTGACCCAGGCCCAGCCCCGGCGCGGCACGCTTGTGGCGATGGTCGGAATCCGCGCCTCGTGCCAGCCGATCCCGGTGTTCAGGATCGAGGCACCCGCCCCCTCGATGCGCTGCGCCAGTTCGACAACCTCGTCGAAGGTCGAGCCGTCCGGAACGAGGTCGATCATCGACAGCCGGTAGATCACGATGAAATCGTCGCCCACTGCCGCGCGGACCCGGCGGACGACCTCGATCGGCAGGCGCATCCGGTTTTCGTAGGAGCCGCCCCAGCGGTCGGTGCGCTTGTTGGTGTGGGTCACGAGGAACTGGTTCAGGAAGTAGCCTTCCGAGCCCATCACCTCGACCCCGTCATACCCGGCCTCGCGGGCGCGCACGGCGGCGGTCACCATGTCGGAGATCTGCTTCTCGATCCCCTCCTCGTCCAGCTCCTTCGGGGAGAACGGCGAGATCGGCGACCGGATGGCCGAGGGCGCGACGCATTCCGGCCCGTAGGCGTAGCGCCCCGCGTGCAGGATCTGCATCGCGATCCGGCCGCCCGCCGCGTGGACCGCGTCCGTCACCACGCGATGGTCGGCGATGTCCTGCGCGGTGAACAGGCCCGCCGCGCCGGGGAACACCCCGCCTTCGCGGTTCGGGGCCATGCCGCCGGTGACGATCAGCGCCGCCCCGCCCTTCGCGCGTTCGGCATAGAAGCGGGCGACGCGCGGCCAGTCCTTCGTCTCTTCCAGACCGGTGTGCATCGAGCCCATCAGAACCCGGTTCGGCAGGGTGACATGCCCGAGGTCGAGCGGCGACAGCAGGTGCGGATATTCGGTCATGGCGGGGGCCTCCTCGGCGCGGACGATGCACCGGGCGCGGGGCGCTGTCACCCGCTACGCGGCGTCAGTCCTGCGCGGCACGGGCCTGTGCCCGGAGCACCCGTTTCACGAGGTCGAGTTCGGCCCTGAGCAGCGCGACCTCGGTGCGCAGATCATCTTCGGCGCGCGGCCCGGCCAGGATCGGCAGGCTGGCAAGCACCTCCCCGCCCAGCTGAAACAGGAAGACCACCGCGCCGCTGCCCAGCGCCTCCGCGGGCACGGGAAACCGCACCTCCCAGACGCCATCCTTCTTGCCCTTCGACAGGTTCAGCCCGGTCTCGGCCCGCCCGTTCCGCAGCACCTCCAGCGCGGGGGTGTCGCCGCCGGGCGCGGGGACCGCCCCCTCGAGACGCCCGGTCCAGACACCGCCCGCAAATCCGGTCTCGGTCAGCTTGGCCATGTGCCGCCCCTCACAGGTCTGCCCGCAGGTGGCGGGCGATCCAGACATCGGCCAGTTCCACGCCGACCTGCGCCGGGTCCTCCAGCATCAGGTCGATCCACGCTTCCTCGACCCGGCCCTCCTCGATCTCGGCATAGGCGAGGTCGAACTCGATCCCGGTCCCGCCATCCCGCGGGCGCTCGCGCAGCAACTGGCCCACGTTCGGCCCGACCTTCACGTTCAGCCGCGCATAGAGGCCGATCGGCCGGTCGCTGCGCATCGGCAGGTCCAGCCGCACGACATGCCGCTTGCCCAGCCCCTCCAGCGCCGCCTCGGGCAGGCGCACCGCGACCGACAGGTAGCTGCCGTCGAACCGGAACACTTCGATCCGCAGGGCATGTGGAGGCAGGCGGTCGTCGGCGGGGTTCGGCACCTGCCGCAGGATCACCTCGCCCCACGGGCAATCGTGCCAGAGCGAGGTCGCCCGGGTCAGTTTCGTCTCGCCCGCCTCGGCGATCCGGCCCGGCACCTCCAGCGGCGCGGTCCAGAGCGACGGCCGCCCGTGCCAGTCGGTGTGCGGCGGCAGCGGCACCGGCGGGCGCGTCTTGCGGCGGTCGCCCTCGGTCAGGTCCACCGCGCGGCCGAAGGCCTCGAGGGCGGCGGCCAGCCGGTCGGCCCGGGCTTCCATGTGGCTCAGGGTTTCGGGCGGCATCTTCGCGGCCCGGGTCGCGGCGCGTTCCCATTGCAGCGCGGTCCGCTCGGTCGCCACGTCCAGCAGGCTGCCCCAGCGTCCTCCCGTCACGACGGTCCCCGGCCTCAGCCCAGCAGGCGGCGGAACAGACCCACCGTGCCCAGCGTGCCGAACCCGATGGGCGCGCGCACGGCGGGCGGGCGCGGGCCCTGGTCCCGCTCTTCGGAGACCGGCGCCGACTGGTAGGATGCCGGGGGCGGCGCGGGGGCGGCCAGCCCGTTCAGCGTCTTGACCCGCGCGGCATAGGTCTGAAGCAGCCGCAGGCCGGTGTCCGGCGACAGCGGATCGCTGGCGACGCCCTGCACCGCCAGGGTCACCAGCGCCGCGTCGAGATCGAAGATCGCGCGCCAGTGCTCGTCGGTGGTGTCGGCCTGCAGCGCGGTCGAGGTATCGCGCAGCCGCAGGTACAGCGTGTTGTCCTGCGCGAAGCTGTCGAGAACCGTGACCGTCGCCGCATCGCCCGAGCGGCTGAGCGTGGCGCGACCGGCCTCCGAGCGCAGGATCTGGTCGACCTCGCCGAGGCGCGTGGCGATCGGCCCGTCCGCGTTCTGGCGCACGCTGGCGGTCAGGACCGCGCGGGCCTCGCCGGTCAGGTTGGACCGCCCGGCCAGAACCGAGCAGTTCGTCAGCATCACGAAGGCCGTCAGACCGTCATCCTGCCCCGACTGGGTGTCGATGCAGAAGCCGTCCGGCCCGCCGATGCGGATGTTCGAGGCGGTGACCGTCGTTTCGGTCGGACCGCCGCGCCCGGGCAGCGCCCCGAAGAGCGACGCCATCGGGTTGATCGGCGCCGGGCCGCCGCCCGTGCTGCTGCCACCGCCCTCGCGGAACCCCCCGCCGCAACCGGCGAGGGCGAGGGTCAGGCCCAGCAGAAGAGCGGCACGCCGCATCCGCTCAGAGCTCCATGTACTGGTGGGCTTCGTCACCGCCGCCGGGGTGCGTGACGGCCCCCTGACGGGCGCCCCCGACGAGTTGAGCGTATTTCCAAAGCGCACCCGATGCATAGATCGTCTTCCTCGGTCCTGCCCAGGCTTTCTTGCGCGCTTCGAGGTCCTCGTCGCTCAGATCGACGGAGATCAGGCCAGCCTTTGCATCCAAGGTTATCACGTCCCCGTTCTGGATCAAAGCGATAGGACCGCCATGCGCGGCCTCCGGGCCGACATGCCCGACGCAGAAGCCGCGCGTGGCCCCCGAGAAGCGCCCGTCGGTGATCAGGGCCACCTTCTTGCCCATGCCCTGGCCGGACAGGGCAGCGGTGGTCGCCAGCATCTCGCGCATGCCCGGGCCGCCCGCGGGACCCTCGTTGCGGATCACGATGACCTCGCCTTCCTTGTACTCGCGCTTCTTGACGGCCTCGAAGGCGTCCTCCTCGCACTCGAAGACCCGCGCCGGGCCGGTGAAGGTCAGCTGGTCGTCGGTCATGCCGGCGATCTTCACGATGGCGCCGTCGGGCGCGAGGTTGCCCGACAGGCCCACAACGCCGCCGGTGGTCGAGAGCGGCGTCTCGACCGGGTAGATCACGCGGCCATCGGCCTCGCGGGTGACGATGTCGAGTTCCTCGCCGATGGTCCGGCCGGTGGCGGTCATGCAGTCCTCGTGGATCAGGCCCGCCTTGCGCAGTTCCTTCATCACGACGGGCACGCCGCCCGCCTCGTAGAGGTCCTTCGCCACGTACTGGCCGCCCGGCTTCAGGTCGACGAAGTAGGGGGTTTCGCGGAAGATGTCGCAGACGTCCATCAGGTCGAAGGCGATCCCGGCCTCGTGCGCGATGGCGGGCAGGTGCAGACCGGCGTTGGTCGAACCGCCGGTGCAGGCCACGACGCGCGCCGCGTTCTCCAGCGACTTGCGGGTGACGATGTCCCGCGCGCGGATGTTCTTCTCGATCAGCGTCATCACGGCAACGCCCGACGCCTCGCCGTACTGGTCGCGGCTCTCGTAGGGGGCGGGCGCCCCGGACGAGTTCGGCAGCGCGAGGCCGATCGCCTCCGACACGCAGGCCATGGTGTTGGCGGTGAACTGGCCGCCGCAGGCCCCGGCGCTGGGGCAGGCCACGCGCTCGAGGATCGCCAGCTCGGCGTCCGACATGTTGCCTGCCTGGTGCCGGCCGACGGCTTCGAACACGTCCTGCACGGTCACGTCCTGCCCGTTCAGACGGCCCGGAAGGATCGACCCGCCGTAGATGAAGACCGACGGCACGTTCAGGCGCACCATCGCCATCATCATGCCGGGCAGCGACTTGTCACAGCCCGCGAGGCCGACGATCGCGTCGTAGCAATGCCCGCGCATCGTCAGCTCGACGGTGTCCGCGATGGCCTCGCGCGAGGCCAGCGACGACCGCATCCCTTCGTGGCCCATCGCGATGCCGTCGGTGACGGTGATGGTGGTGAACTCGCGTGGGGTGCCGCCGCCCTTCTTCACGCCCATCTTCACCGCTTGCGCCTGGCGGTTCAGCGCGATGTTGCAGGGCGCCGCCTCGTTCCAGCAGGTGGCCACGCCGACCCAGGGCTGGTGCACCTCTTCCTCGGTGATCCCCATGGCATAGAAATACGAGCGGTGCGGCGCGCGGGCCGGACCCTCGGTGACATGGCGGCTGGGAAGTTTCGACTTGTCGAAGCGTGCGGTCATTTGCGGGTCCTCCCGAAGAACGTTTTGTCCTGCAATAATCTTACGGAGGGGGGCGAGCAAGCCGAACCGCCTCTGGCCGGGATCGGCGGCGCGTGGCAGGGTCGGCCCGACCGATGTTCCAGCCCGGAGAGGCCCGATGATCGCCGCGCTCGCCCTGATCCTTCTGTTTCAACTCGGAGGCGAAGCCACGGCGCAGGCGCTCGCGCTGCCGCTGCCGGGTCCGGTGCTCGGGATGATCGCGCTGGTGGCAGGGCTGGCGCTCTCTCCCCGGCTGCGCGCGACGGTCACGCCGGTGGCCGACGGCATCCTCGCGCATCTGTCGCTGCTCTTCGTCCCCGCGGGCGTCGGCCTTGTCGCGCAGCTCGACGTGATCCGCTCGGCCGGGCCCGCGCTGCTGCTGGCCCTCGTCGTCTCGTCGCTGGCGGCCATCGCGGTGGGCGCGCTGACCTTCACGCTGGTGGCCCGGCTGACCGGATCGGCCCCGGAATGACCGACGCCGCGCTGATCTGGAGCTATCTCTCCCGCGACCCGCTGGTCTGGCTGGCCGCCACCCTGGCCGCCTACTGGATCGGCGACCGGCTGTCGCTGGCCGCGGGGCGCAAGCCCTGGGCCAACCCGGTGCTGATCGCCGTGCTGCTGCTGGCCGTCCTGCTGGTCGGCACCGGCACGCCTTACCGGGCCTATTTCGAGGGCGCGCAGTTCGTCCACTTCCTGCTCGGCCCGGCGACCGTCTCGCTCGCGGTGCCGCTCTGGCGGAACGCGCCGCTGCTCAAGCGTGCCGCCCTGCCGGTGATCGCCGCCCTCCTCGCGGGCTCGGTGACCGCCATCGTCGTTGCGCTGGCCGTCGCGGCCGCCTTCGGGGTGGACGATGTCCTGCTCGCCACCGTCGCCGCCAAGTCCGCCACCGCCCCCGTCGCCATCGGCGTGGCCGAGCGGATGGGTGGCGAGCCGACCCTCGCCGCCGTCCTCGTGCTGATGACCGGCCTGATCGGCGCGCTGGTGGCAACGCCCCTGCTCAACGCGCTGCGGATCACCGACTGGCGGGCGCGCGGGCTGTCGATCGGGGTCGCGGCGCATGGCCTCGGGACCGCCCGCGCATTCCAGGTCAACCCGACCGCGGGCACCTTCGCGGGGCTCGGCATGGGCCTGAACGCCATCCTGACCGCGCTGATCGCGCCCTGGCTGCTGAGGCTCTTCCTGTGACCCCCGCCCCCACGACCGAGGCCGCCCGCCGCCGCAACGCGATCTGGCGCCTCGCGCTCGGCCTGCCGCTGGTGCTGGCCGTCTATGCCCTGTCGGTTGCCGGTCTGGCCGGGCTGCTGCGCCTCGCCACCGGCCCGGACGCGGTGTGGGACTGGTTCGCCCACATCCAGACCGCCGATGGCCCCGCCGCCACGCTGATGCTGCTCTTCACCTTCTCGGGTCTCGTCGCGGGCACACTGGCCGCGGGCGGGCTGCTGCACCGGCGCGGCGTCTTCGACCTCGCCGGTCCGCCCCGCGCGCTGGCCCGCGACCTCGCGCTCGGGCTCGGCGTCGCCGGGCCGCTGCTGCTGGCGGCGCTCGCGCTCGGGCTGATGCAGATCGACGTCAGCCCGAACCATGCCCCCATGCTGTGGCTGGCCCTGCTGCCGCTGGCGCTGCTCGGCCTCGCGGTGCAGACCGGGGCGGAGGAGCTGCTGTTCCGCGGCTACCTGCAAAGCCAGCTTGCCGCGCGTTTCCGCTCGCCCTGGGTCTGGATCCCGCTGCCCGCGCTGCTGTTCGGCGCGGCGCATTTCGATCCCGCCAGCGCGGGCGGGAACGCCATGGCGATCTTTGCCGCCGCAACGCTCTTCGGGCTCTTCGCCGCCGACCTGACCGCGCGCACCGGCACCATCGGCGTCGCCTGGGGCTTCCACCTCGCCAACAACGCCTCGGCCCTGCTGCTGGTCGCCCTGCCCGACTCGATGCCCGGTCTCGCGCTCTACACCGCCGACGTGGCGCTGGCCGACAGCGGCACCGGCGTGCTGATCCTGCAGGACATGCTGACCACCACCGTGATCTGGGCGGCGCTGCGGCTGGCGCTGGCGCGTCGCGGCTGATTGCAATTCGCCGCCGTAGTCTTTACCTCAGCCGCACCACGGCCCGAGGACCCAGCCCCCATGAACTGGATCACCAACTACGTCCGCCCCAAGATCAACTCGCTCTTCTCGCGCCGCGAGATGCCCGAGAACCTGTGGACGAAGTGCGACGAATGCGGAACGATGCTGTTCCACCGCGAGCTGAGCGACAACCTCAATGTCTGCCCGTCCTGCGGTCATCACATGGGGATTTCGCCGCGCGACCGATTCACCGCCCTGTTCGACGGCGGCGTGTTCTCCGAGGTGAAGGTGCCCGCGCCGATCGCCGATCCGCTGCAGTTCCGCGACCAGAAACGCTACCCCGAGCGGATGAAGGCGGCCCAGCGCGACACCGGCGAGACCGAGGCGATGCTGGTCGGCGAGGGCGAGATCGGCCGCACACCGATCGTGGCCGCCGCGCAGGACTTCTCGTTCATGGGCGGCTCGATGGGCATGTATGTCGGCAACGCGATCATCGCGGCCGCCGAACGCGCGGTCGAGCGCAAGTGCCCGCTGCTCCTGTTCTCGGCGGCCGGCGGCGCGCGGATGCAGGAAGGCATCCTGTCGCTGATGCAGATGCCGCGCACCACCGTGGCCATCCAGATGCTGCGCGAGGCGCGGCTGCCCTACATCGTCGTGCTGACCCATCCGACCACGGGTGGCGTGACCGCCTCCTACGCGATGCTGGGCGACGTGCAGATCGCCGAGCCGAACGCGCTGATCTGCTTCGCCGGCCCGCGCGTGATCGAACAGACGATCCGCGAGAAGCTGCCCGAAGGGTTCCAGCGCGCGGAATACCTGCTCGACCACGGGATGCTCGACCGGGTGACGCCGCGCACCAAGATGCGGGACGAACTCATCACCATCGTCCGGATGCTGATGCGCGAGCCGCCCGCGATCCGGGGTGACCTGCCCGCCCCCGCCGACGAGCCCGCGCTGGCCGCGCCCGAGGCCCCGGCCGAGGCGCCCCCCGCCGCGCCCAAGGCCTGACCCGCGCCCCACCCCGCAGAACGCGAGAACACCCGTGCCCGTCTCCTCCGACCGTCTTCTGGCCCGGATGCTCGAGCTGCATCCGAAACTGATCGACCTGACCCTCGACCGGGTGCATCGGCTGCTCGAGGCGACCGGCCATCCCGAACGCGCCCTGCCGCCGGTGATCCATGTCGCGGGCACCAACGGCAAGGGCTCGACGCTGGCGATGATCCGGGCCGGGCTGGAAGCGGGCGGCGAGACCTGCCACGTCTATACCTCGCCGCATCTCGCCCGCTTCCACGAGCGCATCCGCCTCGCGGGCACGCTGATCGCGGAAGACGCCCTGTCGCAGATCCTCGACGACTGCCTCGCCGCGAACGGCAGCACGCCGATCACGTTCTTCGAGATCACCACCGTCGCCGCCTTCCTCGCCTTCGCGCGCACCCCGGCGGACTGGACCCTGCTGGAGGTCGGCCTCGGCGGGCGGCTCGACGCCACGAACGTGATCGACAGCCCCCGGCTGACCATCATCACGCCCGTCGACCTCGACCACCAGCAGTTCCTCGGCGAGACCGTGGCTGCCATCGCGGGCGAGAAGGCCGGCATCCTCAAGCGCGGCGTGCCCTGCGTGGTCGCGCCGCAGCACGAGGACGCGCTGGACGTGATCGAGGCCCGCGCCGCGAAGCTGGGCGCGCCGCTGCTGGTGCACGGCCAGCACTGGCACGTCACCACCGAGCACGGACGCCTCGTCTACCAGGACGAGGACGGGCTTCTCGACCTGCCGCTGCCGGTGCTGCCCGGTCCGCACCAGGTCCAGAACGCCGGGACCGCCCTCGCCGCGCTGCGCGCCCTCGGCAAGGGCGACGCCGCCGCCGAGGCCGCGATGACCCGCGCCGAGTGGCCCGCCCGGATGCAGCGCCTGCGGCACGGACCGCTGGTCGAGGCGGCAGGTTCCTGCGAGCTCTGGCTTGACGGCGGGCACAACCCGGCGGGCGGGCGCGCGGTCGCCGCCACGCTGCGCGGGATGCCGTCGCGCCCGACGCACCTCGTCTGCGGGATGCTCGGCACCAAGGACGTGCAGGGCTATCTCGCGCCCCTCGCCCAGGTCGCCGACAGCCTGACCGCTGTCACCATCCCCGACAGCGACGCGACCCTGCCCGCCGACGTGACCGCGGGCCACGCCCGCGCCGTCGGCCTGCCTGCCGCCACCGCGGAGACCACGCTGGCCGCCGTCACCCAGCTTGCCGCCGCCCATCCCGGCGCGCGACTGCTGATCTGCGGATCGCTCTATCTCGCCGGTGACGTGCTGAAGGAGAACGGCTGACGCCGGCAATGCTGCGCTGCAGTACCGACGTGATACCGACGTGGAACCGACGCGATACCGCGGTCAGTCCGGCACCGCCGTCGCCGCGTCCCCGCGGCCCCAGTCGGCCCCCTGCATCTCGCGCAGACGGCTGGCGGTGCGCTCGAACTCGAAGGTGCCCTCGCCCTCGACATAGAGCATTTCCGGCACCGCCGCGGCACTGGCGATCAGCGTCACCTTCGCCTCGTAGAGCGCGTCAATCAGCGTCACGAAGCGCTTGGCCTCGTTGAAATTGGCCCGGCTCAGGCGTGGAATCCCGTCGAGGATCAGCACCCGCACCGCCTCGGCCAGCGCCAGATAATCGCCCGGCCCGAGCGGCTTGCCGCAGAGATCCCAGAAGCTCAGCCGCGCTACCCCGTTGTGAAAATGTGGGATTTCCAGCACGCGCCCCTTCACGGTCAGGCGCAGCCCGTCCGGATCGCCGCCCGACAGGTCCGTCCAGATCGCATCCAGCCGCGCCCGGGCCGCCCCGTCGGCAGGCACGAAATACCGCGGCGCGCCCTCCAGCCGGTTCTGCCGGTAGTCGGTCTCGCTGACGAGGTGATGCACGGTCAGCTTCTCGGACAGGAGCCGGATGAAGGGCAGGAACAGGTCCCGGTTCAGCCCGTCCTTGTACAGGTCGTCCGGCACCCGGTTCGAGGTCGTGACGATCACAACCCCCGCATCGAACAGCATCTGGAACAACCGCCCCACCAGCATCGCGTCGGTGATGTCGGTAATCTGCATTTCATCGAAACACAGCAGCCGCAGGTCCCGCGCGATGTCCCGCGCGACCGGCACGAGGGCATCGTCGACACCGGTCTTGCGCGCCTCGTGCAGGGCGACGTGGACCTCCTGCATGAAGGCGTGGAAGTGCACCCGGCGCTTGGCCTCGACCGCGACATGGGCATGGAACAGGTCCATCAGCATCGACTTGCCGCGCCCGACCCCGCCCCAGAGATAGGCGCCCCGACGACCTTCGGGCGGCTTCGGCTTCGACATCCGCCAGAGGATCGAGCGCTTCGGCGGCTCGGCCTCGGCGACCTGCCGCACCTCGTCGAGCACCCGGAGCGCAGCGAGTTGCGCCGCATCGGCGTGCAGCGTGCCCTCGGCAACGCGGGCGTGGTAGAGTTCGGTCAGGCTCTGGCGCGACATGTCCCTCTCCTAGCGCCCGGCGCCAGCGGACGGAAGGGCATCACGCCGGGGGCCCGTGCAGGCCGGGGCGCACCGGGCCGGTCTCGCTTCAGCAATTCTTAATCCTGTCAGCAAGACTTCTGATTTGACGGGTCATCGAATTCCGGCAAAGACGGGCCACCAGCCCCCGGAGATCCCCGTCATGCCCCAGCGCAGCCCGCTCATCACCCCCGTCCTGATCGGGGGTTGTATCGTCCTGATGATGGGCTTCGCGATCCGCGCGAGCTTCGGCGTGTTCCAGATCCCGATTGCCGAGGAGTTCGGCTGGCCGCGGGCCGAGTTCTCGCTGGCCATCGCGATCCAGAACCTGGCCTGGGGGATCGGGCAGCCGATCTTCGGCGCCATCGCGGAGCGGTTCGGGGACCGTCGCGCCATCGTCCTCGGGGCGGTCTGCTACGCGCTGGGACTGGTGCTCTCGGCCTTCGCGATCACCCCCGGCAGCATGCAGCTTCTCGAAATCCTCGTCGGCTTCGGCATCGCGGGCATGGGCTTCGGGGTGATCCTTGCCATCGTCGGACGGGCGGCCAGCGACGAGAACCGGTCGATGGCGCTCGGCATCACCACCGCCGCGGGCTCGGTCGGCCAGATCATCGGCGCGCCGCTGGCCGAAGGGCTGCTGGCGCATTTCCCGTGGCAGACGGTCTTCCTGATCTTCGCCGCAATCATCCTCGCCGCGCTCTTCGCCCTGCCGATGATGCGCAGCCCCGCCCCGGCCACGAAAGCGGAGCTGGAAGAGAGCATGGGCCAGATCCTCGGCAAGGCCGCGCGCGACCCGAGCTACGCGATGATCTTCCTCGGCTTCTTCTCCTGCGGCTACCAACTCGCCTTCATCACCGCGCATTTCCCGGCCTTCGTGACCGAGCTTTGCGGCCCCATCGACCCGGCGGGCACGCTGGCGGGCCTCGGGGTGACGACGACCAGCGCGCTCGGCGCGGTGTCGATCGCACTGATCGGGCTGGCGAACATCGGCGGCACGGTTCTGGCCGGCTACCTCGGCAAGAGCTTCCCCCGGAAGTACCTTCTGGCCGCCATCTACGCCGGGCGGACCGTGGTCGCCGCCGTGTTCATCCTGATGCCGATCACGCCCGAGTCGGTGATCATCTTCTCGCTGCTGATGGGTGCGCTGTGGCTGGCGACGGTGCCGCTGACCTCGGGCCTCGTGGCCTACATCTATGGCCTGCGCTACATGGGCACACTCTACGGGATCGTGTTCTTCAGCCACCAGCTGGGCGGCTTCCTCGGTGTGTGGCTGGGCGGCAAGCTCTACGACATCTACGGCGACTACACGCTGGTGTGGTGGATCGGCGTCGGCGTCGGGGCCTTCAGCGCCATCGTCCACCTGCCGATCCGAGAAAAGCCGCTGCCCGTGGCAACGCCCCCGGCCCCGGCGGCTGCGGCCTAGAGAAAGTCGTCCGAGACCTCTGCGAACATCTGCACCACGGCCTCCGGGTGGGTGTGCGGCAGGCCGTGCCCGGCCTCGTCAACGACCAGCTGGATGGCTTCCGGGTTCAGCTCCTCCAGGGCCTCCGAGGCGGCAATGGGGATGACGAGGTCCTGACCGCCCCAGACCACGCCGACCGGGATCGAGGCGCGGGCGATCCGCGCCAGCTCCTGGTCATAACCGCCGTCGAGCGTATGGCGCAGGCTCGACAGGACCGCGGGCCCGTAGCCCCGCCGCCGCATCGCCGCGAGCAGGCGCGCCCGGAAGTCCGGCACGGCGCTGACGGCGCGATCCTCGCGGGCCTGCCGGACCAGCCGCGCCACGCCGAGGCCGCGCATCAGCCAGTCCCCGAAGACCGGCCAGTCGCGCATGATCCGGTCGAAGCGGCGCGGGGCGTAGCGCTGGGTCGCGGGCGCGACGAGGCCGAGGTAGTCCACCCGGTCGGGATCCCGCGCCGCAAAGGCCGCGGCGATGCAGGCCCCCATGGAATAGCCGATCAGAGAGACCCGGTCGCGCACGCCGAGCACCGCCAGCAACCCGTCGAGCTGGGCCACGAACAGCTCGGGCGTCTGGTCGCGCACCGGCATGTCGGAATATCCCCGTCCCCAGAGATCGTAGCGCAGCACCCGGAAGCCCAGACCCGCCAAACCCGGCACGGCGGCATCCCAGACGAAGCTGGGCGTCGTCAGCCCGTGGATCAGCACCACGACCGGTCCGCCCTCCGGGCCGTCCCAGCGGTAATGGGTGGCGCCGTCCTCGAGCGCAGCGAACTCGCCGGGCGCCTCGGCCTGCATCACGGCATCGACGGGCGGGCGCAGGGCTTCACGCAGGAACGGGGCCACCGCCAGGGCCAGCAGGAGAAGGCCCGCCAGCCAGAGCATCAGCCGCGCACCGCGTCGAGAATGTAGCGCGCCGTCATCAGGTCGAGATGCGCGCCGCCTCCGTTCTTGGCCAGCGTGATCTCTTCCGGCCCCCGCCGGGCAAACCGGCCGGACGGCAGGTCGTAGAAGTCCGCAAGGATGTCTTCCGGGCTCAGCACGCCGGCCTGCAGCGGGATCTCGATCTCGCCGATATGGCCCATCGTCGTCTTGCGGCTGTCGACGAAAATCCGCGCCCGGCGCAGGGTAGCGTCATCGACCTCGCGCATGTCGGGACGGTAGGCCCCGATCAGGTCGAGATGCGTGCCCGGCGTCAGCCACGCGCCCTCGATCACCGGCGCGGTCGCCATCGTGGCGGTGGCGATGATGTCGGCGCGGGCACAGGCGGCGGGCAGGTCGTCCACGACGCGCACCCTTGGTCCGGCCAGCGGCTCGGCCCGGGCGCGCGTGCGGTTCCAGACCTCGAACCGGGCGTCGGGGAAGCCTGCGCCATAGGCCTCGATCAGCGAGGCGGCGACGGTCCCGGCGCCGACGATCAGGATGGTCTCGACGTTCGGCGGCGCGAGGCGCAGCGCCGACAGGAGCGAGTCGCCCGCGGTCTTCCACTTGGTCACCAGCTTGAAGTCGAGCAGCGCGACCGGGTGCCCCTCGGCATCGTCGTAGAGCATCACGCCGCCGTCGACCGACGCCTTGCCCCGGGCGGTGTTGCCGGGGAAGATCGTTGCGGTCTTGACGGCGATGCCCAGCCCGTCGATCCATGCGGCGCGGTTCAGCACCGTGTCGCTGCCCCGGTAAAGGAACCCGTCGGTCACCTCGGCCACCGGCAGGCTGTGCCCGGCGGTCAGCGCCTCGGTCAGCGCGATCCAGTCGAGCCGGGCTTCGGCGTCGGGTCCGATCACGGTCAGGGTCATGGCAGGGTCTCCTCCTGGCTCAGCAGGCCCTCGGACACCAGCCTGTCCGCCCAGCCCTGCGATCCGGTGAAATGATGCGTCTGCCAGCCGCGCGCAGCGGCGGCGGCGATGTTGTCGGCGCGGTCGTCGGTGAACAGCAACCGCTCCGGGGCGATGCCGCAATCGGCCTCGAGCATCCGGTAGATCTCGGGATCGGGCTTGATCACGCCCATGTGCCCCGAGATGTAGGGCCGGTCGAATTCCTCGAGGAACCGGTAGATCGACACCGCGTAGTCGAAGCTCTGGATGCCGAAATTGGTCAGCGAGAAGACCGGAACGCCCCGCGCCCGGAGCGCGCGCAGCAGGCGCACGGACTGCGGGATCACCGGCGAGGCCAGTTCGATCCAGCGGTCGTGCCACATCCGGATTGCCTCGGTATGGGCGGGATAGCGGGCGGCTTGGTCATAGATGGTACTGCGAAAGTCGCGGCCCCGGTCCACCTCGTCGTTCATCGCGTGCAGGTCGACCTCGGCGAACATCGCCTTGCGGGCCTCCGGGCCGATCACTCGGTCATAGAAGCGTTCGGGCTGCCATTCGATCAGCACGTTGCCGATGTCGAAGACGACCGCCCCGATGCGGGTCCCGCTCATGGCCGAGGCTCCTTCGCCCGGCGCAGGGCGCGTTCGAGCGCCTCGCGGAACCGCGAGCGATCCTGCCGCGAGAACGGCTTGCCGCCCCCCTGCCGGAACGGATCGGCGGCACGCAGGTCGGTCATCAGGTCACGCAGCGCCAGCGCCTCGCCCACGTTGCGGGCGGTCAGCGCCTCGCCGTTGGGTTTCAGCACCTGCGCGCCGGCCTCGACGGCGCGGGCGGCCAGCGGCATGTCGGCGGTCACCACGATATCGCCGGGGCCCGCCTGGGAGGCGATCCAGATGTCGGCGGCATCGGGCCCTTCGGGCACGTAAACCATCTCGACCAGCGGATGCGGGTCGGGTCGCAGCCCGCCGTTCGCCACCATCTTGACCGGCACGGCGTGCCGGGTGGCGACCTCGCGCACCTCGGCCTTCACAGGGCAGGCGTCGGCGTCCACGAACACGGTCACGGCGCCATCGCCCCGGCATGGAAAGCGACATGTTCGCCCATGAAGCTGGAGACGAAGAAATACGAGTGGTCATAGCCCTCGTGGATGCGGAAGGCCCCCCGCTGACGGCGGGCCGCCATCGCGTGGGCCAGCGCCTCGGGCATCAGCAGCGGCAGGAACTGGTCGCTGCCGCCCTGGTCCACCAGCACCTCGCCGGGAAAGCCGACGGCGCGCATCATCAGGGTGGCGTCATGCGCTTCCCACTGGGTCTCGTCCTTGCCGAGATAGGCGGTCAACTGCTTGCGGCCCCAGTCGCTGGCGGCCGGGTGGCAGATCGGCGCGAAGGCCGAGACGCTGGAAAACCGGTCCGGCAGCCCCATCGCCAGCGTCAGCGCCCCGTGCCCGCCCATCGAGTGCCCGGTGATGCCCTGCCGCTCCGGGTCGAGCGGGAACTCGGCGAAGAGGAGCGCCGGAAGCTCTTCGGCGA
>JAUHZL010000362.1 GCA_030425945.1 Alphaproteobacteria bacterium
GGGCGTCCGGTCGCGCTCGTTCTTGGGGCAGAAGGCCCGGGATTGCGGCAGAAAACGCGGGAAACCTGCGACCGATTGGTGCGCATCCCCTTCGCTCGGGGCTTCGGCTCGCTAAATGTGTCCAATGCGGCGGCGGTGGCACTCTATGCCGCCGCGCGGACCTGAGACGGCGACGGAGACGACATGGGCAAGCTCGACCAGCGGAAGATCGCGACCTGCTGCTATTGCGGCAATCGCTCGGTGCTCGACCTGACGGCACGCGGCGGGCACGAGCTGGCCTGCGGCAGCTGCGGCGCACCCCTGCACCTGATGAAGGCGATGCGCGTCGATCGCGAGACCGCGCCGCGCCGCGCCAGCGCGGCCCAGCCCGCGCGCGGCGGGATGCAGGACCTGGCCGCCGCCGGGATCAGCCTGCTCGGATCGGCGTCGAAGTCGGGCGACAAGGCCCGGCGCAAGGCCGCGAAGAGGGCGCTGAAGAAGAAATTCGGACGCGGCAAGGACCTCGTCGAGGACCTGTTCGACCTCTTCGACTGAGCCCGGCCCGGATCACGCCCCCTGACATTGCCGCGAGGCGACTTCCGCGCGGGCGCCCCGCCCCCCATCCTCGGTCCACCGCATCCCGGGAGGACCCTGACCATGACGCTCGACCGCCGTACCCTGCTCGTTGCCGGGCTGGCCGCTGCCACCCTGCCGCTGGCCGCGCGGGCCGCCACGCCGCCCGTCTTCACCCGTGACGGGGCCGCCATCTCGGGCACGGACCCCGTCGCCTATTTCACACAAGGCGTTCCGGTCGCCGGCGATCCGGCGATCACCGCCGACTGGCAGGGCGCGACGTGGCGCTTCGCGTCGGGCGCGAACCGGGACCGGTTCCTGTCCGACCCCGCGCGCTGGTCCCCGGCTTACGGCGGCTGGTGCGCCTGGGCGGTCTCGCGCGGCTATACCGCCAAGACCGAGCCCGAGGCCTGGAATATCCACGAGGGGCGCCTGTTCCTGAACTTCGACCTCGCGCTGCGCCGCCGCTTCCTGCGCAACCTTGACGCCAACATCGCCCGCGCCGATGCGAACTGGCCCGCCGTGCTGGACGCCTGAGGCCGATCACGGAATCCGGAGCGCCCCTTTTTAGGTCGAATGTGGCACTTATCTGTCACAGTGAGAGGCAAGGGGCCGGAACCCCCCGTCTCGTTTCACTGTCCCTCGTTCCGTACCTTCAAACGCCCGATCCCGATGATCGGGCGTTTTTTTTCGGCCCTTCCCCCGACCCGCGACCGACGATAGCGTGCCGCCCATGCAGACCGATCCCGATCCCGACAGCCCCAGCGACGCCACGCTTCGCGCGATCCTGAAACGGACGAAGACCGTCGCGGTGGTCGGCGTCTCGTCGAACCCGGTGCGGCCCAGCTATTTCGTGGCGCGCTACCTGCAACTGAAGGGCTTCCGCGTGATCCCGGTGAACCCCGGCCTGGCCGGGCAGACCCTGTTCCGGGAAACCGTCTACGGCAGCCTTGCGGACATTCCGGCGACGATCCCCGTGGACATGGTGGATATCTTCCGCCGCTCGGACGCGGTGCCCGGGATCCTCGCCGAGGCGCTGGAGCATCTGCCGAAGCTGCGCACGATCTGGATGCAGATCGGCGTGGTCCATCCGGAAGCGGCCAGCGCGGCGCGGGCGAAGGGGCTGGACGTCGTGCAGGACCGCTGCCCCAAGATCGAGTATCAGCGCCTGTTCGGGGAATTGCGCATGGGCGGTTTCGCGACCGGCGTGATCTCCTCGAAGCTCTGAGCGCCATGCGCCGCCTGCCGGTCGCCCTCGGGTGGGTCGTGGGACTCTGGGCGGCGGCCCTGCCCGCCCTCGCGGACAATGCCGCCGACTGCCGCGACCGGGACCTGTCGCCGGTCACCCGGATCGGGGCCTGCACCGAGGCGCTGGCCGGGCGGCCCGACCGCGCCACCGAAGCCGAGCTTCTGACCGAGCGCGCCGCCGCGCTCGGGCTGGAGGATCGCTGGGCCGAGGCGCTGGTGGACCTGCGCCGCCTGCTGGTGCTGGAGCCGACCCGGGCCTGGGCGCATTACTGGGAGGGCCGCGCGCTCGACGCGCTCGACCTGCCCGAGCGCGCGATGGCGGCCTTCGACCGGGCCATCGCGCTGGCGCCCGAGGACCCCTTTGCGCCGTGGCACCGCGGTTTCCTCAAGGAGGAAGCCGGGGACACCGACGCCGCCCGCGCCGACTGGGAGCGCGTGCGCGCCCTGCGGCCGTTCTGGCCGGAGCCCTACCGCCAGCTTGGCCACCTGGCCTGGGACGCGGACGACTCGGAACGCGCGGCGGGGCTCTATGCGCTGTCGCTGCTGCTCGATCCCGACCAGCCGGTCCTGCGGGCGCAACTGGCGCGCCTCGTGCCGTCGGCACCGCCCGACCTCCGCCCGGCGGAGTATGCCCCGCCCCCGGACCGCGCCCTGCCCTATCTGCAGACGCTCTTCGCCCCGCAGGACGACCCGGCCGGCACGGAGCCGGACGGGCCGCTCCTCGCCGCCGCGTTCGTGCGGCGGCAGGCGGTGACCGATGGCGACCGCGTGCGGTTCGAGATCGCACCGGCCGCCGGCTTCGAGATGGAGCGCCTCTTCCCCGATCCGGCCCGCCGCGCGCGTGTCGACACCTGGCGCGGATTGCTGGTGCCCGAGATCTCGCCCGCCGGGCCGCAGGGTCCGCGCATCCGCACCGACCTCGGTTTCGATCCCGCAACGCTGTGGCCGCTGACCACGGGCACCACCCTGTCAGGCACGGCGGATGTCGTGATGACCTGCCCGTCCGCCCGGATGCTGACCGCTGTCTCGGTCGGGTGCATCGCGCCCGGGGCCGAGATGTCCCTCGGCCAGCTGGACGTCACCCTGTCCGTCAAGGGGACCGAGACCCTGCGGGTGCCGCGCGGCACCTTCGACACGTTTCGCGTGCGGTACACGGAAGCGGGCACGCTCGGCATCGGCAGCCTGACGGAGCCGCACCGCCGCGAGGTGATCTGGTGGATCGCCCCCGCGCTGGGGACATGGGTCCGGCGCGTGACCTCCGACGCGGATGGCGTGACGGTTCTGAGCCTGCTGGCCGACGACGCGTTCTAGGCGCGCGAGGCCTTCTCGGCGAGGCCGGAGGTGCCCTCGCGCCGTTCCAGTTCCGCCAGCACCTCGGCCAGCGTCACGTCACGGGCCGCCAGCATGACGAGCAGGTGAAAGAGCACGTCCGCGGCTTCGGCGGTCAGCTTCGCCCGGTCGCCCTTCACCGCCTCGATGATGGCCTCGACCGCCTCCTCGCCGAATTTCTCGGCGCATTTCTCCGGGCCCTTCGCCAGCAGCTTCGCG
>JAUHZL010000363.1 GCA_030425945.1 Alphaproteobacteria bacterium
GGCTGCGCAGCTTCAGGTCCAGCGCCGACAGCGGCTCGTCGAGCAGCAGGACCGCGGGCTCGACCGCCAGCGCGCGGGCGATGGCGACGCGCTGCCGCTGGCCGCCCGACAACGCGCCCGGGGTCTTGTCCGCCTGGTCGGCCAGCGCGACGAGGGACAGAAGCTCGTCGGCCCGGGCGTGGCGCTCGCGCCGTCCGACGCCGCGCGCCTCCAGCCCGAAGGCGACGTTGTCGCGCACGCTCATCAGCGGGAACAGCGCAAGGTTCTGGAAGATCAGCGCGGTCGGCCGGGCGTTGGGCCCGAGCCCCGCCTGGTCTTCATCGCCGATCAGGATGCGCCCCTGGCTGGGCGCGACGAAGCCCGAGACCGCGCGCAGGATCGTGGTCTTGCCGCAGCCCGAGGGGCCGAGGATCGAGAAGAACTCGCCCGCGCGCACCGTCAGGTCGGTGCGATGCACGGCGCGGAAGCCGTTGGGGTAGGTGATCTCGACGCCGTCGAGCGTCACGTCGCGTCCGCGCATGGACGTCTCTCCCTGTCCGGAAAAGGGTGCGGGGGGCGCGGACGCCCCCCGCCGGTCATGGCTGCCGGATCGCTCAGGCGTTGGTGATGATCTCGACGAACTCGTTGCGGATCGGCGCGAAGAACGGCGTGTCCGCCTGCCACCACCACATGTTGTTCAGCACGTCGGCGGTGTAGACCTCGTTGAACTGGCGCTTGAACTCCTCGGTGGCGAAGTCCGCCGCCCCGGCCACGGCCGAGTTGTAGCCGGTGTTGTTCGCGAACATGCCGCCGACTTCCGGCTGGAGCATGAAGTTCATGAAGGCGACGGCCTGGTCCTTGTTCTCGGCCTGCTTCAGCATGCCGAAGCTGTCGAGCCAGGTGATGATGCCTTCCTTCGGCGCGCGGTAGACGAACTCGGCGTTCTCGCGGTTCAGGAGCAGCCCGGTGGTGTCCCAGGTCTGGCCGATCACGCAGCCCGCGTCCTTGAAGGCGGCGGTCGCCTCGGTCGCGTTGTTCCAGAACGCACCGAAATGCGCCTTGCGCTCGACGATCCACTTGGCGACCTCGCCCCAGACGCGGCGGGCGTCGTCTTCCGAGCGGTAGACGTCCAGCATCCGGTTCGACGGCACCGCGCCGGTCGCGTCGAGATAGAGACCGATGCCCATGATGACCGACTTCTGGCGGAAGGCCGACTTTCCCTCGGTGCCCGGGCCGAAGAGGTCGCCGTAGGACAGGTCGGCGTCGGCGATGTCGAGCGCGCCGCGGTTCAGCGTGATGCCCTCGGTGCCCCAGTCGAAGGGCAGCAGGATCTGCTCACCGGCGTGCATGCCGCCGAGGCTGGCGCTGTCGCGCAGGAACGACGGGATGACGTTGCCGACGTTCACCTCGGCGGGGATCGCGGCGAAGTAGCTGTCGCCGTTCTCGTCGAGGTAGCCGGCCGCGTTGGTGATCGACGGGAACACGATGTCGAAGCCCTTGCCACCGGCGGCGCGGATCGTGGACTCGGCCTCGTCGTTCGAGCCGAAGGTGGTCAGGTCGAGCGTGATCCCGGTGTCGGCCTCGAACTTCTCGGCAATGTTCGGCTGGATGTAATCCTGCCAAGCGAGCACCTTGACGCTGCCCGACGAGGCGAGCGCATCATGGGCGCGCAGAACGACGGGCGCGGCGAGCGCGGCGGCCCCCAGCTTCAGGGCGGTGCGGCGATTCAGGGTCATCTGTCTCTCTCCAGGAGATTGGCTTGAGTGCCGCAGGCGGTAGCCGCCTTCCGTGACACTTCCCTTTCGGTTCCGCGACAGATTGGTGAAGGTGGCCGCAGGGAGGCAGCACAGGGCGCCGGGGCGCGAACGTGCTGGACTTGGCGGCCGGGCGGGGCCAATCCTCCGGGGCACGCGCAAGGAGGGGCACATGACCGACACCCGCAGATCCCGGCGATCCCGGCCCGCCGCCCCGGACCGGGCGGGGTATGGCCGGTTGCGCCACCCTTTCGCCCCGCAGCCCGGCTTTTCCGAGGACGAGATCGCGGCGATGCACGACACCGCGCTGCGCGTGCTCGAAGACCTCGGCCTCCGCGTCCTGCTCGACGAGGCCCGCGCGATCTTCCGGCAGGCGGGCGCGCGGGTGGACGAGGACAGCGGCATGGTCCGCATCGGCCGGGACATGGTCGCGGCGGCCCTCGCCACGGCGCCGCGCAGCATCCGGCTGCGCGCGATCGACCTGGCGCATGAGCAGGTATTCGAGCCGGGGGCGGCGCTGTTCATGGCGGGGTCGGGCTGCCCCAACGTGACCGACGCCCTGCGCGGACGCCGCCCCGGCAGCCGCGAGAGCTTCGTCGAGACCCTGCGCCTGCAGCAGCAGTTCGACGTGATCCACATGCACGGCCCGAGCGCCGAGCCGCAGGATGTCCCGATCCACCTGCGCCACTACGCCCTGATGCAGGAGCAGCTGGCGAACTGTTCGAAGCCGCTCTTCGTCTATGCCCGGGGCCGGGGGCAGGTGGCGCAGTCCTTCGAGATGATCCGCCTTGCCCACGGTCTCGACGAGGCCGCCTTCGAGGACGGCGTCTGGGCGACCACCGTCATCAACTCGAACTCGCCGCGCCAGCTCGATATCCCGATGGCGCGCGGGATCATCGATTTCGCCCGCGCGGGCCAGCTCAGCCTGATCACGCCGTTCTGCCTCGCGGGGGCAATGGCCCCGATCACCGTCGCGGGGGCGCTGGTCCTGCAGCATGCCGAGGCACTGGCGGGGATCACGCTGGCGCAACTGGCACGATCCGGCGCGCCGGTGGCCTATGGCGGGTTCTCGTCCAACGTGGACATGAAGTCCGGCTCGCCCGCCTTCGGCACGCCGGAACACATCCGGGCCAATCTCGGCTCCGGCCAGCTTGCGCGCTTCCTCGGGCTTCCGTGGCGCTCGGCCACCGGGGCCGCCTCGAACGCGCCGGATGCGCAGGGCGGGACAGAGACCGTTAACGCGCTCTGGGCGGCGATGCTGGCGCAGGCCACGGTGACGGTCCACGCGGCGGGCTGGCTGGAGGGGGGCCTGACCTTCGGCTACGAGAAGTTCATCCTCGACATCGAGGCGCTGCAGACCCTCGCCGAGCTCTGCCGCCCGGCCGAGGCCGACACCGACGCGCTGGCCTTCGAGGCGATTGCCGAGGTCCCGCCCGGCGGGCATTTCTTCGCGGCCGCCCACACGATGGAGCGCTACCGGACCGCCTTCTACGCGCCGCTGGTCGCCGACCTGTCGAACCACGGGCTCTGGACCGAGTCGGGCGCGCTGACCGCGGACCAGCGTGCCACCGCGATCTGGCAGCGCGTGCTGTCCGAG
>JAUHZL010000364.1 GCA_030425945.1 Alphaproteobacteria bacterium
AGCGGCTGGCCCTCGACGGTGATCCGGTCGCGCTCGGTCACGTTCAGCGCGGGGCTGTCCACGGTCTTGCCGTTCACCGCGACCTTGCCGTCGCGGATCATCTCCTCGGCGGCGCGGCGCGAGGCGACGCCGGCCCGGGCAAGAACCTTGGCGAGACGCTCGCCGGGCGGAGGGGAGGGGTCGGCAGACATGGGCGGCCTCTTGCGGGGCGGGAGAATTCCCGGCATCCCCGATCCATGACCCCGTTTCGCCCCCATATGCAAGCCGCGCTCGACGAGGCCCGCGCCGCCGCCCGGCGCGGCGAGGTGCCGGTGGGCGCGGTGCTGGTGGGCCCGGACGGGCAGGTGCTGGCCCGCGCGGGCAACCGCACCCGCGCGGACCACGACCCCACGGCCCATGCCGAGATCCGGGTGATCCGCGAGGCCTGCGCCGCGCTCGGGACCGAGCGCCTGCCGGGCTGCGATCTCTACGTCACGCTGGAGCCCTGCGCGATGTGCGCCGCCGCCATCGCCGCCGCCCGCATCGCGCGGCTCTACTACGGCGCCGACGACCCGAAGTCGGGCGGCGTCCGCCACGGCGCGCGGGTCTTCGCCCATCCGCAGGCGCACCATGTCCCCGAGGTCTACGACGGCATCGCCGCGCGCGAAGCCGAGCGCCTGTTGCGCGACTTCTTCCGCGACCTGCGCGACACCTGACGGCGGTTTCTCCTTCTTCTTGGGCGAAATACTCCGGGGGGCGCGTGCCCGCACGGGCACGCGGCGGGGGGCAGAGCCCCCCGTCCGGCCTGCGGCCGGAGCGCTTCGCGCGGGAGTATTTGGACCAGGAAGAAGGGGCGGGCGCTCAGGCCACCGGCACCCATTGCACCGCGTCGATCGAGGGCGCGGCGGTGGCCAGCATCACCAGCCGGTCGAACCCCAGCGCGATGCCGCTCGCGGGCGGCATCAGGGCGAGCGCGGCAAGGAAGTCCTCGTCCAGCGGGTAGCGTTCGCCGTAGACCCGCGCCTTCTCGTCCATCTCGGCCTCGAAGCGGCGGCGCTGTTCGTCGGGGTCGGTCAGTTCGCCGAAGCCGTTCGCCACCTCGACGCCGCAGACGTAGAGCTCGAAGCGCTCGGCGACCCTCGGGTCATCCCCCGCGCGCCGCGCCAGCGCGGCCTCGGCGGCCGGGTAGCGGTCGAGCAGCGTGGCCCGCCCGTGGCCGAGCCGCGGTTCGACCTTCTCGACCAGCACCCGGCTCAGCATGTCGGACCAGGTGTCGTCGGGCGCGGACCGCAGGCCCCGGGCCGCCATCTGCGCGGCCAGCGCGGCGGCGTCGGGCGTGCCGTCCCCGGCCAGCGTCGCCAGAAGGTCGATCCCGGCATGGCGCGCCAGCGCGTCCGCCACGCTCAGCCGCTCGGGCGCGGCCAGAGGGTCGCAGGACGAGGTGCCGTGGCGCAGGAGCGCGCTGCCCGCGGCCTCCGCGGCCAGCCGCAGAAGGGCGCTGCAGTCGGCCATCAGCGTCTCGTAGCCCTCGCGGGCGCGGTACCATTCCAGCATGATGAACTCGGGCGCATGCAGCCGCCCGCGTTCGCGGTTCCGCCAGACCGGGGCGAAGGTCACGATCCGCGTCTCGCCCGCCGCCAGCAGCTTCTTCATCGAGAATTCGGGCGAGGTATGCAGGTAGTAGCGCCGCGCGGTGCCGTCCGGGCCGAGCGCCTCGGTCGCGAAGGCGTGCAGGTGGGCCTCGTTGCCCGGGCTGACCTGCAGGCCGGGCGTCTCGACCTCGAGGAAGCCCTGCGCCCCGAACCAGGCGCGCAGGCTGTCGCGGATCCGGGCGCGCGCCAGCAGGGCCGGGCGGCGGTCGGCGTGGCGGTCGGGCGACCAGAACGGCGTCATCTCGCGGCTCCTGCGCGGCGGGGGGCTGGCGATTTCCCGAAAGATGCGCTAGGCGCGCGTGGGAATGCGCCCGGCCCTAGCCGCCGACGGCGTCTAGGACAAGGACCCGACCGATGAAAGTGATCGCATCCAGCCTGCGCAAGGGCAACGTCGTCGAGATGGACGGCAAGCTCTATGTCGTTCTGACCGCACAGAACTTCCACCCCGGCAAGGGCACGCCCGTGACCCAGGTGGACATGCGCCGCATCTCGGACGGCACCAAGGTTTCGGAGCGCTGGCGCACCACCGAGCAGGTCGAGAAGGCCAACGTCGACGAGCGCGAGTACGACTATCTCTACAGCGACGGCGAGGGCTTCCACTTCATGGAGCCCGAGACCTATGAGCAGATCACCGTCACCGAGGACGTGATCGGCGACACCAAGGTCTACCTGCAGGAAGGCATGCGAGTCTATCTCAAGACCTACGAGGGCGTCGGCATCGCCATCGAGGTGCCGCAGAAGATCACCGTCGAGATCACCGAGACCGAGCCGGTGGTGAAGGGCCAGACCGCGTCCTCGTCCTACAAGCCCGCGATGTGCGACAACGGCCTGCGCGTGATGGTGCCGCCGCATATCTCGGCCGGGACCCGGATCGTGATCAACACCGAGGACAACTCCTACGTCGAGCGCGCCAAGGACTGAGCGCGGCCCGACCGGAACGGACAGGGGGCGGTCCCGGCGGGGCCGCCCTTTTTCGTGTTGTCGCCCCTTTAGGCTGTATCAATAGGGGAGCAATTTGTGTTCATCTGCGGGAAATATTGCTTCGAGCGCCCGTTCTTTCGTCGACAAGCAACCCGAGGCTCCTTAAGCGAATTTCAATCGCCTTCTTTGACACGGAAAAAACACCCGAAAGACCTTCGAGCAGTTTCATGTAGGAATGTATGTTGCAGTATTGATTGTCGACGTAAATTTCTCCAAAACCCCGATTCCTAATCTCTAGTCTGTGCATCATGCGTTTGGACTCAAATAGGAATTTCGCATGCGGTAGCAGGAGTTCTGAGGCAAATAGATTCGCTTGGTGCTCGAGGCGCTCAAGTTCGCCACTCGCGCCACTCTTGATCCCAATAAAGAGATCGCTCTTGATGACTGTTTCTGATGCGATGAACTTCTCGTGGCCAAGCACAAAGTGTCCAATCTCATGTGCGATTGTGAATCGCTCCTGATGTTCGTATAAGTTCTTGTATATCTCAATCCTTCTCGTCGAAAATTTGGCGGTGCCAAGAACTGGGCGCAAGGCATCGTCAAGCATTGATTTGTTTGTGAATTCTACCGTGATTGAAAGATTCTTATACCAGCGGCCCCGGTGCGTGACTCGCTCGGGATACCCTTCCGTTCATTGCTGTGATTCTCTTCCGTCGAAGCATGGAGGTTTCGATGGCTGTTGCGGTTACACGAATGGACTTGTCGGCGCGCGA
>JAUHZL010000365.1 GCA_030425945.1 Alphaproteobacteria bacterium
GCCGATTGAAGGACTGGCGGCGCATCGCCACCCGCTACGACAGATGCCCGAAGGTCTTCCTGTCAGCCATCGCGCTCGCCGCAGCGGTCATCTTCTGGCTTTGACCGACAATGAGTCTGGACCCTAACATGCAGGAGGCGTAGCCGATGGGTGCGCTGGCAGAACGGCGCGTAGCGGTGGCGGAGCATTCAGCGACGGGCTCAACGAAGCCATTGATGACAAACGCACATCGCGCCTCTAGCCTGGCGGCATGGCGAGTGGCCCTTGGACCGATGAAGAGAACGACCTGATCGTCGCGGATTACTTCGCGATGCTGGCCGACGACATCGCCGGGCGCCGCTACAGCAAAGCCGAGCATCGCCGGGCGCTCCTGCCGCTTCTGAACGAACGGTCTGAGGGATCGGTCGAGTTCAAGCACCAGAACATCAGCGCGGTTCTCAAGGGCCTCGGCGAGGACTGGATCCCCGGCTACAAGCCCGCCTTCAATTTCCAGATGACGCTGGTCGACGCGGTGGCGCGGTGGCTGGCGCTACACCCGGATTGGCTCGGCCGGTTGCCTGGCATGCGCCCTGCGACCGGCCTGCGCGAGGCGGCGCAGATCTGGATCGGTCCTCCGCCCACGCTTTCCAACCAGCCTCCGCCGCAGGAACTGGACCAGATGCTGCACATCGCCCGGAAGTTCGACGTGGCGGGCCGGGACGAGCGCAATCGCGCTCTCGGCCGCGCTGGCGAAGAACGTGTCCTGGCCCATGAGCACGCCACGCTGAAAGCCGCGGGGCGCGATGACCTGGCGAGCAGGGTCCGCTGGGTCTCGGAGGAGGACGGCGATGGTGCGGGCTATGACATCGCCAGCTATGCGCCGGACGGCCGGCCACGCCTGATCGAGGTGAAAACGACGAACGGCTGGGAGCGAACGCCCTTCCACATCACGCGCAACGAACTGGCCGTTGCCGACGAACGGCGTGCGGAGTGGTGCCTGTTCCGGATGTGGAATTTCTCGCGCGAGCCGAGGGCGTTCGAGCTGTTCCCACCACTTGATGCGCATGTCTCGCTGACGCCGACATCGTTTCAGGCCAGCTTTCACTGACTGTCAGTCGAACACCCGCGCCGGCTGCTCGTCCCACGGGAGTGAGGCGACGAAGCACAGGTCGTAGATGCTGATCGCGCAGGGTTCGCGGCGCACGACCAGCCGCTCGAGAACGTCCGGCGACAGCCATGCGAGCCGCAGGAGGCGGCTGACGTAGCGGTCGGAGAGGCCCTCCTCCGCGGCGAGATCGGCGATGGTGGTGGTCTCGCCGCGCTCCATTCGCTTCCGCCAAGCCCATGCCCGGCCGATGGCGCGGAGAACGCGGGGATCCTGTCCCGGCGGCAGGTCGGACGTCTCGATGTCCTTCGGCGGCAGGATACGCGGGCGACCGCCGCGCTTGCGGACCGTGAGCGGGATGTGGACGCGGATCGTATCGTTCACGGGCATCAGGCGGCGTCCTCCCGCGCGGGTGTCATCAGGCTCGCCAACGCGCCGAGCCCATCGTGGCGCAGATCGATGTCGAGCCCGTCCCCGCCCACTGTCACGCGCGCCACGAGCAGCTGAACGACGCGGGCCTGCTCAGCCGGGATCAACGCCTTCCACAGATCATCGAACTGCGTCAGCGCCGCGGTCACTGTGCCCTCGTCGAGGTCGGGGCGCTCCTTTTTCAGCGTTCGGGCGGTGCGTGCGATGATCTCCGGCGTGCGCAGCAGCCGCCGGATTTCTCCGATGACCGCTTCCTCCACCATGGCGGCGGGGAGCCGCTGGGGCCCGCGCAGTTCGGCCGTCGGGCGTTTCTGGATCACATCCATGGAAACGTAGTAGCAGTACCGCCTGTTCCCCTTCTTCGAGTGGTGCGGGGTCATCGCGGCGCCGGTCTCGGTGAAGATCAGCCCGCGCAGCAGCGCCGGCCCAGTGCTTCGCGTGCGCCCGGCGCGCTGGTTGCGGTTCCCCGCCAGCACGGCATGGGCGGCGTCCCACAATCCCGCATCGACGATGGGCTCGTGCATGCCGGGATAGGTCTCGTCCTTGTGGGTGATCTCGCCGCGGTAGATGCGGTTGTGCAGCAGCTTGTAGAGCGCCCCGCGGTCAATGGGCCGGCCGCGCTTGGACCGAATGCCGCGCGCGTTCAGCTCCCGGATCACGGCGGCGGTGGAATCGGAGCGCGCGAAGAGTTCGAACATGGTCCGCACCTGCGCGGCCTCGGCCTCGTTCACGATCAGCTTGCGGTCGACCACATCGTAGCCGAGCGGCACGTAGCCGCCCATCCACATACCCTTCTTCTTCGAGGCAGCGACCTTGTCCCGGATCCGCTCGCCGATCACCTCGCGCTCGAACTGGGCGAAACTGAGCAGGATGTTGAGCGTCAGCCGGCCCATGGACGTGGTCGTGTTGAAGGACTGCGTGACCGAGACGAAGGTCACTCCGTGGCGGTCGAAGATCTCGACCAACTTGGAGAAATCCATCAGGGCGCGGCTGAGGCGGTCGATCTTGTAGACCACGACCACGTCGATCAGCCCGTCCTCGACATCGGCGATCAGCTGCTTGAGCGCGGGGCGGTCCAACGTGCCGCCGGAGAATCCGCCGTCGTCGTAGCGCTCGCGCAGGCAGGCCCACCCCTCGGCGCGCTGGCTGGCGATGTAGGCCTCGCAGGCCTCCCGCTGCGCGTCGAGGCTGTTGAACTCCATGTCGAGCCCTTCCTCGCTCGACTTGCGGGTATAGATGGCGCAGCGCAGGCGGCGAGTCGGTTCCGTCTTGGCCTTTCTGGTCATCGGGCGCCTCCGGTCTGGTCGAGCCCGAAGAACCGCCAGCCATTCCAGTGCGCTCCTGTGATCGCGCGGACCGCTGCCGAGAGCGACTTGAAGCGCCGCCCCTGCCATTCGAAGCCGTCCGCCAGAACGGTGACCATGTGCTCCTCGCCGGCCCACTCGCGGACGAGCTTCGTGCCGGGCGCGGGCTTGCGCGGGTCCGCCATCATGCCACCCAGCTTGCCGCTCATGACTTCGTCGGCTAGAGCATCTAGCGTGCGCCGCGTCTCACGGCGCAGCCCGCCATGGGCGAGTTCCTGAATGCGGTAGCCGAGCCGAAGCTCGAGGTTGCCGCGGCTGGCGTTCGGCGCACGCTCCCCGAAGATGGCCTGCCACTTCTCCTGCAGCTCGGGCACCGTGACCTGCCCCCCGGTCGTCCCTCGTTCATAACGAGAGTCCTTGGGGTTGATAGTCGTCGGTTTCGGGTCGGGCAAGCGCGCCGGGCGCGGAGCCCTCAGATTGCTCAAGCGCCCGGCGCGCTTC
>JAUHZL010000366.1 GCA_030425945.1 Alphaproteobacteria bacterium
ACTACGTGATGTCGCTGGGCGCGGTGTTCGGCATCTTCGCCGGGATCTACTACTGGATCGGCAAGATGTCGGGCCGCCAGTACCCGGAATGGGCCGGCAAGCTGCACTTCTGGACCTTCTTCATCGGCGCCAACCTGACCTTCTTCCCGCAGCACTTCCTCGGGCGTCAGGGCATGCCGCGCCGTTACATCGACTATCCGGAAGCCTTCGCGCTGTGGAACTACGTCTCGTCGGTCGGTGCCTTCATCGCCTTCGGCTCGTTCCTGTTCTTCATCGCGGTCGTGGCCTACACGGTCTTCGCCGGCCGCCGGGTCGAGGAAGAGGCCTACTGGGGCGAGTACGCGGACACCCTCGAGTGGACGCTGCCGAACCCGCCGCCGGAGCACACCTTCGAGATCCTGCCGACCCGCGAGATGTGGGACCGCACCCCGCACCACTGAGCGGGCCGGACACCGGAGCAAGACAGGACGCCGCGGGGACCTCCCCCGCGGCGTTTTTCGTTTGCCCCCCTACCCCGCCCGTGGCCAAGCCCGGCGGCCGCGGCTAGCCTCGGTGCGAGGCAGCGCTGGGAAAGGTCGCCATGAAGCTCGAATTCCACCACATCAACATCGTGTCGCATGACGTCGACCGGGTGCACGATTTCTACACCCGCGTGCTGGGCCTGTCGGACATCCCGCCCGTCCGCTTTCCCCGCACCGAGGCCAGCGCCGAGCGCGGCTTCGCGGGCAAGATCCGCTTCGCGACCGAGGGCAAGGTCGAGTTCCACCTCGCCGAGCGCGACCTCGACGTCGCCTTCCGGAACGGGCAGGTCATCAACCCGGTCGAGCGCGGCCACATCGCGTTCCGCACCGACGACATCGCGGCGGTGATCCGGGTGCTGGAAGAGAACGGCATCCCTTACTCGGACTACGGCACGGCCTTCGCCGCCGAGTGGCACCAGGTCTTCTTCCGCGATCCGGAAGGCACCATCGTCGAGGTCCACCAGCAGATCGCCTGACCCGGCTCGCGGGCTGCGGCATCCCGTGCCGCGTCCCCGCCCTTGACCCCGCGGGCGGCGGTGCCATCCTGCGGCGCGGATACAGCTTCACCTGCGCGAGACGACCTTCCGTGCCCTACCAGTGGACAGACAGTGACACCCCCGCCCGGGCCGCCCAGGTCCGGGTCTGGCCCCACAAATCGATGACCCCCGAGGGCTTCGTCTGGTTCATCGGCCTGACCGCCGCCCTGCTGGCGGTGCCGCTCCTGCCGCTGGTCGGCACCTTCGTGCTGTGGGGCGTGCTGCCCTTCCTGCTGGCGGCGCTCTGGGGCGTCTGGTGGGGGCTGCGCCGGAACCAGCGCGACATGGGGCTCTACGAGGAACTGGACCTCAGCCCCGACCGCATCGCGATCACCCGCCACAACCCGCGCGGGGCCCGGCAGGACTGGGAGGCGAACCCCTACTGGGTGGAGTTGCGGCTGCACAAGAAGGGCAAGGTCGAGAACTACCTGACCCTGCGCGGCGCCAACCGCGAGGTGGAGCTGGGCGCCTTCCTGACCCCGGACGAGCGGGTGGCGCTGCATGGCGAGTTGCAGGCGCGGCTGGCGGCGGTCCGGCGTCCGGCCTGAGCCGGGCGCGACACGCGGCGCGCGCCGCGTGACCCCTCAGGCGAGGCGGTTCTTCACCATCGGGCCGACCTTGCCGAAGTCCATCCGGCCGGTATAGCGCGCCTTGAGCGCCCCGATCACCCGGCCCATGTCGCGGATCGAGCTGGCGTCGACCTCGGCGATGGCGGCGGCGATGGCGGCCTCGACCTCGGCCTCGTCGAGCGGACGGGGCAGGAATTCCTCGATCACGCCGATTTCCGAGCGTTCCTGCTCGGCCAGTTCGAGGCGGCCGCCCTCCTCGTAGCTGCGCGCGCTTTCGTGGCGCTGCTTCACCATCTTGCCGAGGATGGCGAGGATCTCGGTGTCGTCCACCCCGTCGGCCTGCCCCTCGCTGCGCGCGGCGATGTCGCGATCCTTGATGGCGGCATTGATCAGGCGCAGGGTCGAGAGACGGTGCGCCTCCTTGTTCTTCATCGCCGACTTGAGGGCGGCGGAGATCTTGTCGCGGAGCGGCATGGCGGCGGGTTTCCCTGTGACGGCGCTGGGCCGGGACGATAACGCCGCAATGCGGCGAACACAACTCCGGGGCGCCCTCGGCAAGTGATTGATATTCCATCACTTCTCATTTTCAGCGTGACTTGACCCTGTGCCGCACTGCGCCTAGGTTGCGCCCGTTTAGCCGCAGGAGTCGCCCATGCCCGCCCAGAAGGACCGCCCCACCGCCTGCCTTGCGCTCGCCGATGGCACCATCTTCTACGGCAAGGGCTTCGGCGCGACCGGCGAGGCGCAGGCGGAACTGTGCTTCAACACCGCGATGACCGGCTACCAGGAGATCATGACCGACCCGTCCTACGCCGGACAGGTGGTCACCTTCACCTTCCCGCATATCGGCAACACCGGCGTCACGCCCGAGGATGACGAGGCGCAGGAGCCCGTCGCCGCCGGCATGGTGGTCAAGTGGGACCCGACCGAGCCGTCGAACTGGCGCGCCACCGCCGACCTGCAGGACTGGCTGACCAGCCGGGGCCGCATCGGCATCGGCGGCATCGACACCCGGCGGCTGACCCGCGCGATCCGGCAGCAGGGTGCGCCGCATGTCGCGCTGGCGCATGACCCCGAGGGCAATTTCGACATCGGCGCGCTGGTGGCGCGGGCCCGGGCGTTCAAGGGGCTCGTCGGCCTCGACCTCGCGCGCGAGGTGACCTGCGCCCAGTCCTACCGCTGGAACGAGAAACGCTGGGCCTGGCCCGAGGGCTATGCCCCGCAGACCGAGCCGCGCCACAAGGTGGTGGCGATCGATTACGGCGCGAAACGCAACATCCTGCGCTGCCTCGCCTCGGCGGGCTGCGACGTGACCGTGCTGCCCGCGACCGCCACCGCGGACGAGGTGCTGGCGCTGAACCCCGACGGCGTGTTCCTGTCCAACGGCCCGGGCGACCCGGCGGCGACCGGCGTCTACGCCGTGCCGATGATCAAGGGCGTGCTGGCGGCGGACCTGCCGGTGTTCGGCATCTGCCTCGGCCACCAGATGCTGGCGCTGGCGCTGGGGGCGACCACGATCAAGATGAACCACGGCCACCACGGGGCGAACCACCCGGTGAAGGACCTGGAGACCGGCAAGGTCGAGATCACCTCGATGAACCACGGCTTCACCGTGGACAGCCAGACCCTGCCCGAGGGCGTGATCGAGACCCATGTCAGCCT
>JAUHZL010000367.1 GCA_030425945.1 Alphaproteobacteria bacterium
CCGGCGCGTCAGGCGCTGCGATATGTGCGGTCTCCGCGCCAGACGCGCCTCATGTCCCCACTACAACATATGGAATACCTGCGGGCGCGCCGCTCCCCGCCTACCCACACAAGTCGCGAACGGACCCTCGGACAACACCCACAACAGCCACTACTACGACGGGCTCGGGGTGCAGAACGTGTATCTCGGCGAATACGTGCGGATCGACGGAACGCTGGTGTCCGGGCCGTCGCTTTCGGATCTGGTTGCGGCGGAAAATCCCGACCTCGACGCCGAGATGCGCACCCGGCTGATGGAGACGATGATGGCGCTCGGCCGCATCAAGACCGCGGCCGAGGCGGGTTTCGCCTATGACGAGATGCTGGAGCGCGGCAATGAAGCGGGCGAGGCGCTCGTGATGGGCGGGGTTGATGCTCTGATCGCGCAGACCCGGTCGATCGAAAGGGTCGTCACGGCGCTGAACCTCGACAGTATCGATATCGAAGGTTCCGACAGCCTCGACGACCCAACGGCCGTCTTCCAGTGACCCCAGCCGCCGGAGCGCTCGGGCGCGCTCCGGCCACACCCCGCGAGCTCCACCGATGATCGTCTGCCACTGCCAGAACATCACCAATCACGACATCCACGCCGCCATCGACTGGATGCGCGCGGCGGACCCCGAAACCATCATCACGCCCCGCAAGGTCTACCGTGCGCTCGGCAAGGCGGCCGATTGCGGCGGCTGTGTTTCGCTCTTCGTCGACACGATGCGACGGAACGACAATCTTGAAGTACCCATGCAGCTGCGCGCCCTGCGCCGTGCGGCACCACAGGAAGGATAACCCATGAAGGGCGACGACAAGGTCATCGACTATCTGAACCGCGCGCTGCGCAGCGAGTTGACGGCAGTTAGCCAGTATTGGCTACATTACCGGCTGCAGGAGGACTGGGGGCTCGGCCACATGGCTAAAAAGAGCCGCGAGGAATCCATCGAAGAAATGCATCACGCCGACAAGCTGATCGCGCGGATCCTGTTCCTGGAAGGTCACCCGAACCTGCAGAAGCTCGATCCGATCCGCACGGGTCAAGACCCGAAGGAGACGTTGGAGTGCGATCTTGCGGCTGAACACGAGGCGCGCGCGCTGTACAAGGAAGCGCGCGAATATTGCGCGTCGGTCGGCGACTGGGTGACAAAGGAACTGTTCGAGGAGCTTCTGGCCGATGAAGAGGGCCACATTGACTTCCTCGAAACGCAACTGGACCTGCACGAGCGTGTCGGCCCTGAGAATTATGCCCATCTCAACGCTTCGAGAATGGATGAAGCCCAATAGCGCCATTCTGGTGGCCGGTTTGGTGGCCACCTTCGCTGCCCTGATGGTCCAGGCAGATCCCCCGCCGCCTTGGGCGGGGCTCGAGGATGTGCATCTTGACTTGATCCCCCGCACCGAGGCCGAGCGGGAGCGCATCGCGGCCGTCACGGCGCCACCGGCAGATTTCTCGGCGCCGTGGCCCTTCGAGGAGAACGCGGGCGGCGCCCAGACCGTGCGGGCGCGCGACATGGCGGATGCGTTCTCGCAACCGGCCGCGAACCTCACCTTCGAGCAGGAACTGGATTTCCGGGTCGGCAACGGGATGTTCCGGCGCCTCTGGGTCTCTGCCCCCGCCTCCACCATCGCGTCCGACGGGCTCGGACCGCTCTACAACGCGCGCTCCTGCCAGCGCTGCCACCTCAAGGACGGGCGCGGCCATCCGCCCGAAAGCCCCGAGGACACCGCTGTCTCGATGTTCCTGCGGGTATCCATCCCGGCGCCGGAACTGGATGAAGCCACGATCGCCGACATCGAACGCTACATCGCCGGCACCCATCCGACGGCGCCCGAGCCGACCTACGGCACGCAGTTGCAGGATTTCAGCCTGCCGGGCCACGCGCCCGAATATCGGCTGCAGATCGACTACGAGGACATCGAAGTGCCGCTCTCGGGTGGCGAGGTCGCGACGCTGCGCCGCCCGAGCTATACCGCAGCGGATCTTGGTTACGGGCCGCTCCACCCGGAGGCGATGCTCAGCCCGCGCGTGGCGCCGCAGATGATCGGGATGGGCCTTCTGGAGGCTATCCCGGCCGAGGATATCCTAGCCTGGGCCGATCCAGACGACGCCGACGCCGACGGCATCTCCGGTACCCCGCAGATCGTCTGGTCGGACGTGCACGACCGGCCGATGCTCGGCCGGTTCGGCCACAAGGCGGGCAATCCGACGGTGCTCGAACAGACCGCGAGCGCCTTCGCGGGCGACATCGGCATCTCGAACCCGATCCATACGGCGGGTTCGGGGGAATGCACCGACGCGCAGACCGACTGCACGGCCGCGCTCCACGGCGGCGATGCCGAACAGGACGGCTTCGAGATCGACCAGGTGGGCCTCGACCTCGTGACCTTCTACAGCCAGACGCTCGCCGTGCCGGCACGGCGAAACGTGGACGACCCGGAGGTCCTGCGCGGGCGCGAGGGCTTCTTCGAAACCGGGTGTGCATCCTGCCACAGACCCAACTACGTCACCCACCGGCTGGAGGGCGACGACCCGGCGAGCTTCCAGCTGATCTGGCCCTATACCGACCTGCTGCTCCACGACATGGGGCCGGGCCTTGCCGACAACCGCCCCGAGGGCCGCGCGAACGGGCAGGAATGGCGTACCGCGCCGCTCTGGGGCATCGGAATGACCGAGACGGTGTCGGGCCACACTTATTTCCTGCATGATGGCCGTGCGCGGTCCCTGCTCGAGGCGGTGCTCTGGCATGGCGGCGAGGCGCAAGCCGCGCGCGACCGTGTCGTCGAGATGCCGCCCGAGGACCGCGCGGCCCTGATCCGCTTCCTGGAGAGCCTATGAGACTGATGTCCGCCGCCCTTCTGAGTGCCCTACTCGCAGCGCCCGCGCTGGCGGGCGTGGACGAGGCGCTGAACGATCACATCCTGCCGGGCTATGTGGGGTTTGCAGAGGCGACGGAGGATCTGGCGCAGGCCGCCGGGAACGATTGCAGCGCAGAAGCTCTGGCGCCTGCGTTCCACGCGGCCTTCGACGCCTGGATGCAAGTAGCCGACCTGCGGCTCGGGCCGTCTGAGACCGGCGCGCTCTCCATCGCCTTCTGGCCCGATGCGCGCGGCTTCACGCCCCGGACGCTTGGGGGCCTCATCGCCGAGGAAGACCCGGTCGCGGGCGACGTGGAGGGCTACGCCGAGGTGTCGATCGCGGCGCGCGGGCTCTTTGCGTTAGAGATGCTGATCTTCGATCCCGAGTTCTCCGGCTACGCGCCGG
>JAUHZL010000368.1 GCA_030425945.1 Alphaproteobacteria bacterium
ACCCGCTGGGACATCCCCTCGGGCACGCTGGCGCTGCCCGGGGTGCAGAACGGCGTCTTCGCCCTGCCCGATCCGAACCTGACCGCCACGTTCCAGGCCCGTTACCAGGCCGCCTACGGCGCGGCCCCGCACCCGATCGCGGGCCTTGCCTATGACGGGATCGCCGCCGTCGGCGCGCTGGCGGCGTCCGGGAACACCGCCGCGCTGACCCGCGGGGCGCTGACGCAGTCCTCGGGCTTCCGCGGGGTCACCGGGGCGTTCCGGCTGCGCTCGGACGGCACCAACGAGCGGGCGCTCGCGGTCGCGCGGATCGAGAACCGTCAGGTCATCGTGGTCTCGCCCGCCCCGTCCGGGTTCGGACTTGCCGGACTCTGATTTCAGCCTTCCGGGGATCTTCCCTGCGCCGCCGGACGGGTTGCCCTGTCCGGCGCATCTCGTTTTCGACGACACCGCGATGGTCGAGGCGCTGACCGCGCTGCCACCGCGCAGCAGCGGGGCGGAAGGACGGCAGGCTGCCGTCCAGATCCTGAAGGAAGCCCGCCAGCGCGGCGTGGCCGAGATCGCGGCGCGCCTCGCGGAACGTCCTTTCGATTCGCGCCCGGTCGTGCGCGCCTACGCGTGGCTGACCGACCGCATCGTGACCAGCGCGCTCTGGGTCGCGCAGAACCGGCTGCACCCGAACCCCAACCCGACCAAGGGCGAACGGCTCAGCCTGCTGGCCGTCGGGGGCTACGGGCGGGGCGAGATGGCCCCGCATTCGGACGTGGACCTGCTGTTCCTGACCCCGACCAAGATCACGCCCTGGGCCGAGAGCGTGATCGAATCGACGCTCTACATGCTGTGGGACCTGAAGCTGAAGGTCGGCCACGCCAGCCGGACGGTGAAAGACTGCCTGCGCCTCGGGCGCGAGGACTACACGATCCGGACCGCCCTGCTCGAACAGCGTCCCATCGCGGGCGACGCGGCGCTGGCCGCGCAGTTGCGCGAACGGCTGGTCAACGACCTGTTCCGCGGGACGGGGCCGGACTTCGTGGAAGCCAAGCTCGCCGAACGCGACGCGCGGCTGTCGGGCCAGGGCGGCCAGCGCTACGTGCTGGAGCCAAACGTGAAGGAGGGCAAGGGAGGCCTCCGCGACCTGCAATCGCTGTTCTGGATCGCCAAGTACCTGCACAACGTCGAGGACACCCGGCAACTGGTCGATCTCGGCGTGTTCACCCGCGAGGAATATCGCGGCTTCCGGCAGGCCGAGGATTTCCTCTGGGCGGTGCGCTGCCACATGCACCTGGTCGCGGGACGCGCGGTCGAGCAGCTGACCTTCGATCTGCAGGTCGAGGTGGCCGAGCGCATGGGCTTCGCCGACCAGGGCGGACGGCGCGGCGTCGAGCATTTCATGCAGGCCTATTTCCGCGAGGCGACGCGGGTGGGCGAGCTGACCCGCATCTTCCTGACGGCGCTGGAAGCCGCGCATGTGAAGAAGGAACCGGCGCTGATCGGCTTCCTGAAGGAGACCGGGCGGCGGCGGCGGGTGAAGCCCGGCTTCGCGGTGCGGCAGGGCCGCCTCGACGTCTCGGATCCGAACGCCTTCTTCGCCGACCCGCTGAACCTGCTGCGGATGTTCGAGGAGGGGCTGCGCACCGGCCTGCTGCTGCACCCGGACGTGATGCGGCAGATCACGGCGCGGCTCGACCAGATCAACGGCGACCTGAGGGCCAGCAAGGAAGCCAACCGGATCTTCCTCGACCTGCTGCTGAAGCACGGAAACCCCGAGCGCGCGCTGCGGCGGATGAACGAGCTGGGCGTGCTCGGGGCCTTCATCCCCGAGTTCCAGCACATCGTCGCGATGATGCAGTTCAACGTCTACCATCACTTCACGGTCGACGAGCACATCATCCAGTGCATCTCGGTCCTCAGCCAGATCGAGCGCGGCGAGCTGCGCGAGGCGCTGCCGATTGCCAGCCGCATCCTGAAGGACGGGGTGAATCGCAAGGTGCTCTACGTCGCGCTGCTGCTGCATGACATCGGCAAGGGCCGCCCGGAGGACCATTCGATCCTCGGCGCGCAGATCGCGCGGCGGGTGGTGCCGCAACTGGGCCTCTCGGCGAAGGACGAGGAAACCGTCGTCTGGCTGGTGCGCTATCACCTGCTGATGTCGGACATGGCGCAGAAGCGTGACCTCGCCGATCCGCGCACCGTGCGGGATTTCGCCAAGCTGGTGAAGACCCGCGAGCGGCTGGACCTGCTGACCGTGCTGACGGTCTGCGACATCCGCGGCGTGGGGCCCGGCACCTGGAACAACTGGAAGGCGCAGCTCCTGCGCTCGCTCTACCGGATGACGGCGGACGCGCTCGACAACGGGCTGGAGAACATCAACCGCGAGAACCGCGAGACCGAGGCGAAGAAGGCCCTGCGCGACGCGCTGGAGGACTGGCCCGCGAAGGACCTGCGGCGCGAGGTCAACCGCCACTACGGCCCCTACTGGCAGGGGATGCCGGTCGAGGTGCATGCCATCGCGGCGCGGCTGCTGCGCGACATCGGACCGGGCGAGTTGCTGGTCGACCTGACGCCCGACCCCGACCGGGACGTGACCCGCGTGGTCTTCGTGCTGGAGGATCACCCGGGCATCTTCAGCCGCCTCGCAGGCGCCATCGCGCTGGCGGGGGCGAACACGGTGGATGCGCGGACCTACACCTCGAAGGACGGCTACGTCGTGGCGACCTTCTGGGTGCAGGATGCCGACGGCACGCCCTATGCCGAAAGCCGCCTGCCCCGGCTGCGGCAACTGATCGAGAAGATCCTGAAGGGCGAGATGCTGGCCCGCACCGCCCTCAAGAGCCGGGACAAGATGCGCAAGCGCGAGAGCCAGTTCCGCTTCCCGACCTCGATCAGTTTCGACAATGACGGCTCGGACATCTTCACCATCATCGAGGTCGATACCCGCGACCGGCCCGGCCTGCTCTACGACATCACCAAGACGCTGGCCGACAGCAACATCTACATCTCGTCGGCGCAGATCGCGACCTATGGGGCGCAGGTGGTCGATACCTTCTACGTGAAGGACATGTTCGGCTTGAAGTTCCACTCGAAATCCAAGCAGGAGGCGATTGCGCGCAAGCTGCGCAACGCGATCGAGCAAGGGATGGAGAGGGCGCAATCGTGACCAGACCGATCCGGCTTCTGGCCGGGTTTCTGACCGTCGGGCTCTGGACCATGGCGAGCCGGGTGCTCGGCTTCGCGCGGGACATCCTGATCGCGGCCTATCTCGGCTCGGGCCCGGT
>JAUHZL010000018.1 GCA_030425945.1 Alphaproteobacteria bacterium
CATCGCCGAGGCGAGCGGGCAGATCCTCCGCCTCGGGCACCCGGAACGGGATGCCCGCATCGCGGATCTTCGCCTTGGCCCGGACCAGCCGCTGCCCGACCGTCGCGGCCGGTTCGGCGAAGGCGACGCCGATCCGCACGGCGTCGAGGCCCAGCACGGTCTGCAGCATCAGGCCGGTCCGGACGCCCGGATCGATCGCCGGGTGGGCACAGGCGAACATCAGCTTCAGCCGGTCGTCCGGGATCGTGGCTGCGGTCTCCATTTCGGACCGTTCCTCCTGCAACAGGGCCAGCACCGCCTCGCCGGCCTCGGCCACGCGGCCATGCCGGACGCGCTTGCCCGCCGCCCGCCGCGCGGCCACGACGAGCCACGCCTCCGGGTTGTCGGGCACGCCGCGCTCGGGCCAGGTGGCCAGCGCGGCGGCAAAGGCATCGGCAAGGGCGTCCTCCGCCGCCGCGATGTCACGGGTGCGCGCCGTCACCAGCGCCACCAGCCTGCCGTAGGAGCGGCGCGCCACCGCTTCCGCCGTCTCGCGCGCCGCCCCGGCCGTCATGGTGTCAGCCCTGCGGCATCGGCGGCATCACCGGGCGCACCTCGACCGAGCCTGCCTCGGCCGCGGGCGACCGCGCCGCCCAGTCGAGCGCGGTGTCGAGGTCGGGCACCTCGATCACGAAATAGCCGCCGAGCTGCTCCTTCAGGTCGGCGAAGGGGCCGTCCTGAACCTCGCGCTTGCCGCCGCGCACGCGGACGGTGGTGGCGGTCGAGGGCGCCAGCAGCCCGTCGCCGTTGACGATGATACCGGCCTGCCCCAGCGCGGCGATATAGGCCGTCCAGGCGCCCCAGTAGGCCCCGGCCTGGGCCGGGTCGTCGCGCATGACAAAGGTTTCGGCCGGTTCGGCGAACATCAGCATGAATTGCATCGGAAGGGTCCTTTCCCGAAGATGTGTGGAGGGTAGCAGCCGGAGATCAGTTCGTCGCCATGTCGATGACGAGGTTCGGCACCACGGCGACGAGGCCGCCGTTCACCGGCGCGGCATCGGCCAGCGCCTGCGCCGCGGCGGCATCCGCGACGTCGATCTGGAAATAGCCGGACAGGATCAGCCCGTCGGCGCGGTCGCTGGCGCTGTCGGGACCGACCAGCATCGGCGCGCCGCCGCGCACAGCGCCGCTGGCACCCATCGTTTCGGAATAGGCGGTCCAGCTCTGCCAGTAGGCGGCCCCGGCCGCACCCGCGTCGGCGCGAAGGGCGAGGTTGGCGGGCGTCTCGTAGATGAACAGGGTATAGGGCTCGGCCGCCGCGATGCCGGGGATCACGGACAGGGCGAGAACGGCGAGGGACTTGAGGGTTGCAGCACGCATGGAGGGTCTCCGCTCAGGATGACTGAAGGACGACCATCGCCCTTCTGCTACCCTGAGCCGCGAGGCCCCGCGATTTCGACATCCCCGCGGAAAAAATCCTCGCACGGCGAAAAAATCTTCCCCGAGGGACAGACCGGTGTGTCAGTCCTCGTCCGGCCCGTCGAGCAGCGGCAGCTCCAGCCCCTCGATCTCGGGCAGCGAGGCCCCGGCGATCCCCTGCAGATCGCCGTACATGCCGACCGTCGCGTCGATGACGCCGGTGATCTGCGCCTCGCGCTTGGCCCAGAGCCGCGTCATCGCCCGGCGCTCGCGGTCGAGATCGGCGCGCATCTCGGTGAACCGCTCGACGATGGCCTCGACCCGGTGCCGGAACTTCGGGCCGGTGAGGTAGGCATAGACCAGCTCTGTCTTGGTTTCCTGCCCTTCGCGGGCGCTGCGGGCGTTGGCGACCTCGATCAGCGTCTGGCGCAGCGCGAGCCCCAGCGCCAAAGCATGGCCCGGGGCGCAGACCCAGATGCCCTCGATCAGGGCGAAGCTCTCGACACCCTCGGGCCGCGCCGCGCTGGCGATGACGGCGATCTCGGCGCCTGCCGCGCGCTGGTCCTCGCGCAGCTTCGCCAGCCAGGCGGCGTTCCAGTTCTGGGTGCGCTTGCTTTCCCACAGGATCGCGCCGGTGACCTGCCCGCCCGGCCCGATCACGCGTTGCAGCACGTCGGCACCCGACACGCCCCTGCCCACCGGTTCGAGCCGATCGAAGGGGAAGGCCGCGGCGAGGCGCTCTTCCAGGTGCACCTCGGCGGCCTCGCCCTGCAACTGCTGGCTGCCCTGCTCGGCCTTCTTCTTCAGCGCCTCGATCTGGCGCTTCAGCGTCTCCATCTGCTGGTCCTTTTCGACCAGCCGCAGCGCCGCGGCCTCCTCGGCCTCGGCCCGGGCCTTGGCCAGCGCCTCGGGGAGGGCCGCGTTCAGCCGCTTCTGGAGCGTCAGCTCCAGTTCGCGTTCGCGGTCGGCCAGCGCCCGCTCGCGTTCGAGCGCCGCCGCCTGCGCCTTCTGCGCCTCGGCCAGCTTCTCGGCCTGCGCGCGGGCCTGCGCTTCCATCGTGGCCAGCCGGGAGTCGGCCTCCGCCTTCTGCGCGGCGGCGCGCTGTTCGAGCGTGGCGATCCGCGCGGCCTCGGCGCTGCGCGCGGCTTCGCGGGCCTGCGCCTCGATCTCGGCCTTCTGGCGGGCCAGCGCCTCGGCCTGTTCGGCCTGCATCTTCCGGCGCAGGTCAGACAGCATCGGCCCGGCAAGCGACTCGGTCAGGGCGATCTCGGCGTGGCAGTTGGGACAGGTGATCCGGGGGTCGTCCATCGCGGTCTCCTCAGCGGCCGCGCGCATCCTCCACCGCGGCCACGGCGCGCGCAACCGCCTCGGCGATGCTCAACTCCGAGGTGTCGATCTGCACGGCATCGTCCGCCGGGCGCAGCGGCGCATCGGCGCGGCCCATGTCGCGGGCGTCGCGCGCCTCCACGTCCGCCTGCACCTCGGCCAGGTCGGCGGCATGGCCCGAGGCCACCAGTTCCTTCCACCGCCGCTCGGCGCGGACGGCCGCGCTGGCGGTGACGTAGAGCTTCACCTCGGCCTCCGGGCAGATCACCGTCCCGATGTCGCGCCCGTCGAGAACAGCCCCCCCGGCCCGGCGCGCGAAGGCCCGCTGGAAATCGACCAGCGCCGCGCGCACCGCCGGAATCGCCGCGACCTGCGAGGCCGCCTGCGCCACCTCGGGCGTGCGCAGCCCGTCCGCCGACAGGTCCTCCGGCGTCAGCCCGCGCGCACCCTCCTCCGCCGGAACGCCGTCGAGCAGCTTGCGCCCGACCGCGCGATACAGCAGCCCGGTGTCGAGATGGGCATAGCCGAAATGCGCCGCGACCGCTTTCGAGATCGTGCCCTTGCCCGCCGCCGCGGGCCCGTCGATGGCGACCGTGAAGCTCATGTCCGTCCTGCCTTGTCCGTCTTTTGCCGGCGCCTGCGCCGCCACCGTACCCCGAAGAGCACGGCGAGGATCAGCACCATGGTGATCGAGAACGCGCCCAGTCCCGACTTCGCCACCGTCGCCTGGCTGGCGGCGGCGGCCATCGCATCGGTCACCTCGGCGGGCGGCAGCGCCAGCATGGCCGCGACCCGGGCGTTCTCGAGGTAGTCGAAGGCGGACCCGGCCACCGCGACGGCGGACAGCAGCACCCGGCCCGCCAGCGGGAACCGCGCACCGAAGCGGAAGATGCCGAGCACCAGCGTCAGCGCCAGCAGCGCCGGGTAGACCATGTCGAGCCAGCGCTGCGGCCCGAGGTACTGCGCCCTGCCCGCATCGCCGAGGGCCGCGAGAAACGCGCGCGCCTCCTCGCCCGAATAGCCGAAGGGGCGCAGGTCGAAGGGGGTCAGCCCGTTCGCGGCGGCCTCGATCCGCGGCAGCGACCAGAGCACGAGGGCGAGGTAGACCGCCACCGCGGCGAGCAGGCTCAGTCGAAAGGCGATGCGCATGGTTGGTCCCCCTCAGGCCGACCCGTCGTCCGGCCCCTGCGGCCAGGCCGGCAGGCCGTCCGCGATGTCATAGTAGTCGCCCTTGTCGGCGACGTAGATATGCCCGACCAGCCGCTGCCCGGTCGCGCCGTCGAGCGCCCCGGCAGACAGGTAGAGCGTGTCGCTGCCGTCGTCCCACAGCAGGTAGCTGCCGCAGTCGGGGCAGAAGCCGCGCCGCGCCCCGGGCGAGCTCTGGAACCAGCGCAGCGGTCCCTCGACCCGGAGGTCCGAGCGGGCCACCGGACCGGCGGCGGTGAAATGCCCGCTGACCTTGCGGCACTGGGTGCAGTGGCAGGCGGTCACCGGCCCGAGCGGCCCCGTCACCTGCAGGCGCACCGCGCCGCAGAGACAGCCGCCCGCGAGGGTCATCCCTCGGTCACCCGCGCGCCGAGTTGCCCCATCAGGTCCCGGAAGATCGGGAAGGAGGTGGCGATCGGGCCGCCGTCGTCCACCGTCACCGGCGCGTTTGCCGCCATGCCGCAGATCAGGAAGGACATCGCGATCCGGTGGTCGAGCCGCGTTTCGCAGACCCCGCCGCCGGGCACCGAGCCGGGACCGCGCCCGGTGACCGCAAACCAGTCCTCGCCCTCGTCGACCTCGACGCCGCAGGCGCGCAGGCCCTGCACCATCGCGTCGATCCGGTCGCTTTCCTTGACCCGCAGTTCCTTGACCCCCGCCATCATCGTGTGGCCCTCGGCAAAGGCCGCGACGACCGACAGGATCGGGTATTCGTCGATCATGCTGGCGGCGCGCTCGGGCGGCACCTCGATGCCGGTCATCTTGTCCGAGAACCGCGCGCGCAGGTCGGCGACCGGCTCGCCGCCCTCGGTGCGCTCGTTCTCGTAGGTCAGGTCCGCACCCATCTCGCGCAGCGTGGTGAAGAGGCCCGCGCGCGTCGGGTTCAGCCCGATCCCCGGCACCAGCACGTCCGAGCCCGGCACGATCAGCGCGGCACAGACCGGGAAGGCGGCGCTGGAGGGGTCGCGCGGCACGGCGATGGCCTGCGGCTGCAACTCGGGCTGGCCGGTCAGGGTGATCACCCGGCCCTGTTCGTGATCCTCGACGGTGATCTCGGCCCCGAAGCCCGCCAGCATCCGCTCGGTGTGGTCGCGGGTCGCCTCGCGCTCGATCACGACGGTCTGGCCCGGTGCGTTCAGGCCCGCCAGCAGCACCGCCGATTTCACCTGCGCCGAGGGCACGGGCACCGCGTAGCGCACCGGCACCGGGTCGTCCGCGCCGACCAGCGTCATCGGCAGCCGCCCGCCCGCGCGCCCGTAGGCCTGCGTGCCGAACAGCGACAGCGGCTCGGTCACCCGGCCCATCGGGCGTTTGCGCAGGCTCGCGTCGCCGGTGAAGGTCACGGTGATCGGCGAGGTCGCCATCGCCCCCATGATCAGGCGCACGCCGGTTCCGGAGTTGCCGCAGTCGATCAGGTTCAGCGGTTCCGCGAAGCCGCCGACCCCGACACCGTGCACGGCCCATTCGCCGGGGCCGAGATGCTCGACCTCCGCCCCGAAGGCCTCCATCGCCTTCGCGGTGTCGAGCACGTCCTGCCCTTCCAGCAGCCCGGTGATCCGGGTCTCGCCCACCGCCATCGCCCCGAGGATCAGCGCACGATGGCTGATCGACTTGTCGCCGGGGACCTCGGCCACCCCGGAAAGCACGTTGCCGGGATGCGCCGTCAGCGGCGCGGGCTCACCATGTCCAGACATCGGGTCCTCGTTCTCGTCCGTCCCGCGCCCCATAGCGCAGGTGCAGGGGGGCCGTCCATGTCCGGTTGTGCCGCGCCGGGACAGGGCGCGCGTGTCAGGCCAGCGCGGCCGACAGCGCGTTGATCCCGAAACTGGTGCCGAGACCGAACAGCAGCTGCCAGAGCAGCACCTGCCGGTGGTCATAGACCGTCTGCTCGTCCCAGACCCCGGCGTTGCGTACCATCTCGTGGAACTCGCCCAGGTCCTTGCGCCAGACCGAGGACGAGATCGTGTCGCCGGTCGGGCCGGGCCCCTCGACCACCCAGGGCTGGGCCAGCCGGTGCAGCGCGATCAGCGGCCAGCCCACGCGCAGCAGCACCGCCAGAACCGGCGTCGGCAGGGCGTTCAGCAGCGTGTCGAGCCTCAGATGCCGCAGTCCGCTCCAAAGCTCGCCCAGCCGCTCGCCCAGGGTCAGCCCGGAGGCCCCCTGCGCCAGCTCCTCGCGCTCGGCCCGCGCCGTCGCGTTGCCGAAGAAGAGCCAGATCAGCGCGATGTCCAGCCAGGCCTGCGGGATCCGCCACTCGGTCCATTGCGCGGCTTGCGTCACGACCCAGTCGAGCGCCGCCGCCTGCCAGTCGAGCAGCACCGTGATCCAGCCCGACGGCGTCACGACGCCACCACCGGACAGCAGCTTCAGGGCGCTCGTCGCCGCCAGCACGAACAGCGGCAGGCCGACGAGGCCCACGATCCCGGCCAGCGCGCGGCGCAGCGACGGCCAGAACGACAGCGCCAGCGGGCGCAGGGTTTCGGTGTCCGGCATGTGTCCTCCCCGGGTCTGTCCGCGCCGACCTTGCCCGGACGGACGCCGGTGTCAGCCCCTCCGAAAGTCGGGAGGGGGTCTCAGAGCCGGCGGAAGGTCAGGTAATGCTGCGGGCGTCCCTCGCGGATCGCCTTCTGTTCGTAGCGCGTCGATAGCCAGTCGCCCCACGGCAGCCGCCAGTCCTCGGGGCCCTCGGCCAGCCACTCGAACCCGGCCTTCGGCACCTCTTCCAGCGTCTGGCGCACGTAGTCGGCGATGTCCGTCGCCACCCGCAGTTCCGCGCCCGGCTTCATGCAGGCCGCCAGCGGCCCGAGGTGCTCCGGCGTCACGAAGCGGCGGCGGTGGTGGCGTTTCTTCGGCCAGGGATCGGGGTAGAGCAGGAACGCCTTCGACAGGCTGCCCTCGGGCAGCACGTCGAACAGGTCCCGCGCGTCGCCCGGGTGGATCGCGAGGTTGTCGACCTGCGCGTCGCGGATCTTCGACAGCAGCATCGCGACGCCGTTGATGAAGGGCTCGCAGCCGATGATCCCGGCCTGCGGGTTCTGCCGCGCCTGGTGGACGAGGTGCTCGCCGCCGCCGAAGCCGATCTCCAGCCAGATCTCGCGCGCCCCGGGGAAGCGTGCCGCCAGGTCCAGCGGCACCCGGTCGGGGTTCTCGTCCCAGTCCACGCGGCCCGGCGCCAGCTCGGCCAGCCGCGCGAGGTCGCGCTTCTGCGCCGGGCGCAGGGTCTTGCCGCGCTTGCGCCCGTAGAAGTTGCGCCACGGCGCACCGGAGGGGGAGAGATCGTCGTCGGTCATGGCCGCGCCCTGTGGCAAGCGCCGCGCGCGCCGTCAAGTCGGGCGCGACCCCCGGGGCCTCAGAACCACTGGCCCGGCTCCATCAGCCCGAGGTCCATCAGCATCTGGCTCGACCAGTCGAAGCGCACCGCGTTGTGCCAGCGAAACGCGGTGATCGCCGCGCGCGAGCCGGGGTTGCGGCGCAGCGCCTTGGCGACGCGGAACGAGCAGACCGCCGCCGTCAGGTTGTGATGCCAAGGGCAGGACACGGTGTTGTACTCGGCCTCGGACATCGTGTGGTCCGGCCGGATCGTCAGGCCCGGCGCGGCGCGGAACAGCCCGATCCGGTCGAGCCGCCGCCGGTCCTCGGGGACGTGTTCCTCGTAGCGCCAGCGCAGCCCGCCGTGGAAATCCCATTGCCGGTCGAGCGGCGCGCCCTCCGGCGACTTCCGTTGCAGCGCGTAATAGCCCGAGCGGTCGAGCCAGCAGTCCGCCAGGTCGACCCCGTCGGGCGCGCGCGCGAGGTCGCCGGGGTAGAGGTCGATCGCGTAGGTCAGCATCGCGTCGCGGCGTTCCTCGGCGTGGAAGGCCAGCATCTCGCCGATCGAGCGGGTCTCGCAGAACGGGTAGATCAGGAATTCCGCGTTGTAGCAGTAGTGCAGCCAGACCCCCGGCAGCGCCGCGATCACCCGGTTGATCTCGTCGAAGACCCGCTCCGGCACATGCGGGCGCGGCGTCACCGGGATCACGAACTCGGCGAGGCGGACCGGCAGCGGGCGTTCGACGTAGGAAAACAGCAGGATCGACCGGGCGCCCTTCGCCGCGAGATGTTCCAGCGTCTCGACCAGCGCCACGCCGTCCTCGTCGAAGACCAGCGCCACCGGCCCGGCGCGCAGGGCGGGCGGCGGATCGGACAGCACCGCGTCGAGCGGACGGACGGGAAAGGGGATCGCGGGCATCGGCCTTCGGCTTGCGGTTCGGGCGGAGGGTCCGCCGAAACGCCTGCCGATGCAATCCCGCCCGGCACCGGCGGTGCCCCGGCGTTGCGGCCAGACCCCGCCTGCGCTAGAGAACGCCGGATATTCCCTCGACCCGGTGCCTGCCATGACCGACGCCAAGAAGCTGTTCGTCAAGACCTACGGCTGCCAGATGAACGTCTACGACAGCGAGCGCATGGCCGAGGCGCTGGCCGCGCAGGGCTACGAGACGACAGACCGGGCCGACGACGCGGACATGGTCCTGCTGAACACCTGCCACATCCGCGAGAAGGCCGCCGAGAAGGTCTATTCCGACCTCGGCCGCCTGCGGCCCCTCAAGACCGGGAAGCCAGACCTGAAGATCGCCGTCGCGGGCTGCGTCGCGCAGGCCGAGGGGGCCGAGATCACCCGCCGGATGCCGCTGGTCGATCTCGTGGTGGGGCCGCAGGCCTATCACCGGCTGCCCGACCTGATGGGCCGCGTGGCGCGGGGCGAGCGTCCCGTCGAGACCGAGTTTCCCGCCGAGGACAAGTTCGACCACCTGCCCGCCCGGCCCGGCGGCACGCTGGCAGGCCGCGCGCCGACCGCCTTCCTGACCGTGCAGGAGGGCTGCGACAAGTTCTGTGCCTTCTGCGTCGTCCCCTATACCCGCGGGGCCGAGGTCAGCCGCCCCGCGACCCGCATCCTCGACGAGGCGCGCGGGCTGGTGGCGCGCGGGGTGCGCGAGATCACGCTGCTCGGGCAGAACGTGAACGCCTACCACGGCCAGGGGCCGGACGGCGGCGACTGGTCGCTCGGGCGGCTGATCCGGGCGCTGGCGCGGATCGACGGGCTGGAGCGGCTGCGCTACACCACCTCGCACCCCAACGACATGGACGACTACCTGATCGCCGCCCATGGCGAGGAAGCGAAGCTGATGCCCTACCTGCACCTGCCCGTGCAGTCCGGCTCGGACCGCATCCTGAAGGCGATGAACCGCAAGCACACCGCCGACAGCTACCTGCGGCTGATCGAGCGGATCCGCGCGGCGCGGCCCGACATCCTGCTGACCTCCGATTTCATTGTGGGATTCCCCGGCGAGACCGACGCCGACTTCGAGGCGACCCTCGCCCTCGTCCGCGCGGTGGGCTACGGGGCCTCGTTCAGCTTCAAGTATTCTGCCCGCCCCGGCACCCCCGCCGCCGAGCGCGAGGATGTCCCGGCCGAGGTGGCCGACGCCCGGCTGCAGGCGCTTCAGGCCCTGATCACCGAGCAGCAGCGAGCCGTGCAGGAGGCGATGGTCGGCCGCGAGGTCTCGGTGCTGTTCGAGAAGCCGGGCCGACTGCCCGGCCAGATGGTCGGCAAATCCGAGTACCTGCACGCCGTCCACGTCCCCGGCGAGGGAGTCGCGGTCGGGGATCTGCGCCGCGTGAGAATCACCGAGAGCGGTCCCAACTCGCTCGGCGGTCGCCTCGTGTGACCTGTCCACAGGGACGCGGACAGAAATCCGCGCCCTGTGGATGGCCGGGATTTCCCCGCGCGCTCAGACAGTCAGCGTCCTGAGCTTCTGTGGACAACCCGGCCGGCCCGCGCGCCGGGCAGAATCCCCCTTCCGACACGATCCAAATATGGTAACCATTTCGATATATTGATGGTGCCACTGCGCGCGACACTAGTGCTTGCGCGAGGCACCGGTTTACCACGGACGCCAAGGAGGCAACGTTGACCCGACTGGTCCCCCGTTTGAGCGGCATTCTGGCCGTTGTCGTCGCCCTTGTCGCCATCGGCGCCGGGGCCCCGGCCTCGGCCCATGACGACCCGCGCCCGCACATCCATGTCCCGCGCGGGCAGGCCCAGCCGCAGGCGCAAGTGCAGACCAACTCCGGCCCGGTGAACGTGGTGAACGGTTCGCGCTACGTGCCGACGATCTGGGTCGATCCGGATGGCTGCGAGCACTGGGTGATGGACGACGGCGTCGAGGGCTACATGACCCCGCACGTCACCCGGCAGGGCATTCCGGTCTGCCGCCGCTTCGAGACCTGCGCCGTGATGAACTCGGACCAGCTCTTCGCCACCGACAGCCACCACATCAACGCCCACGGGCGTCAGCGGCTGGCGCAGTTCTTCTCGACGGCGGGGGCGACCAGCTACATCATCATCGGCCACACCGACAGCCGCGCCAGCGACGAGTACAACATGCGCCTCAGCTACCGCCGGGCCAATTCCGTGGCCTCGATCGCTGCCAGCGTGGGAGCGCGCATCGCCGACGTGCGCGGCATGGGCGAGCGGGCGCCGGTCGCCTCGAACGCCACCGCTGCGGGCATGCAGCAGAACCGCCGCGTCGAAATCATCTGCATCCGCTAAGGCCGGGGACCCGAGCATGAGAACCGCAAAGACCGCCCTTCTCCTGATTGCCCTGCCGCTGGCCCTCGCGGGCTGCCTCGGCGAGAAGATCGACAAGACCGTGGACCGGGGGTTCGACAGCAAGGACCTCAGCCAGTTGCAGGCGGGGATCTGGATCGACCCGGTCGGCTGCGATCACTGGATCATCGACGACGGCGTCGAGGGCTACCTCAGCCAGCGCCTCGACCGCTACGGCAAGCCGGTCTGCTCGGGCGCCGCGCCGCCGAACACCGCGATCGGCGACTTCAAGGGCGGGTCGGCCTTCCCGGACCCGATCTGACCGGCCCGGCGCCCATGCAGCTCACCCCGTGTCAGGTTTGCCCTCCAGGCCCCGACAAGGTGCACCCCGACGGCCACGCGAGCGCGCGTGGCCGTTTCCTTTGTGCCACCCTCCGCCGATTCCGGGCCAGCGGCCGAAACGTGCCTTGCCCCGGCGACACCGAGTTGCAACCCTGATCCCGAGACCTGAGCAAGGGAGTCCCTATTGGCGACGGCACCGCTGACCTCCGACACCGCCACCCTGCCCCCCGACCGCGTCGTGGAGTTTCCCGACACCGCCGACCTGAACCGCATCCTGATCGACCTGTGCGGCGAGTTCGACCGCAACCTCGCCCAGATCGAGCACCAGGTCGGCGTGCAGATCCTGAGGCGCGGCAATCACCTGACCATCCACGGCGAGCCCGAGGCGCAGACCCGCGCCGCGCTGGTGCTGCGCGAACTCTACGAGCGCGCCCGCGCCGGACGCGCCATCGACGCCGGTGCCATCGACGGGCTGATCCGGCTCGAGTCGGACGCCGACCCGGGCAGCAGCTACGCCGGCGACCAGCTCGAGATGTTCAAGGGCGGCCGGTTCGAGCTGCGCACCCGCCGCAAGAGCGTCGAGCCGCGCACCGCCGTGCAGAAGGCCTATGTCCAGAGCCTGTTCACCAACGAGCTCGGCTTCGGCATCGGGCCCGCGGGCACCGGCAAGACCTATCTCGCGGTGGCGGTCGGCGTGACCAAGTTCCTCGCGGGCGAGGTCGACAAGATCATCCTCTCGCGCCCGGCCGTCGAGGCGGGCGAACGTCTCGGCTTCCTGCCCGGCGACATGAAGGAGAAGGTCGATCCCTACATGCAGCCGCTCTACGACGCGCTGAACGATTTCCTGCCCGGCAAGCAGCTCGACCGGCTGAAGGAAGAAAAGAAGATCGAGATCGCGCCGCTCGCCTTCATGCGGGGCCGCACGCTGTCGAACGCCTTCGTCGTGCTGGACGAGGCGCAGAACGCGACCACGATGCAGATGAAGATGTTCCTGACCCGCCTCGGGCAAGGCTCGCGCATGGTCATCACCGGCGACCGCAGCCAGGTGGACCTGCCGCGCGGGGTCACCTCCGGGCTGGTCGAGGCCGAGCGCATCCTCAAGGGGGTCGACGGCGTCAGCTTCACCTACTTCACCGCCAAGGACGTGGTGCGCCACCCGCTCGTCGCGCGGATCATCGACGCCTACGACCGCGACGAGGCCACCGCGCTCGCGTCGCGCTGAGGCGATGACCGCCGCCCGCCCCCTGCCGGTGCCGGAACAGGCGGCGGACCTGACCCCCGGCTGGCTGACCGCCGCGCTCGGCACACCGGTCGCCGCGGTCACCGCGACCCGGATCGGGGCCGAGCAGGGCTTCACCGGCGGCGCACTCTTCCGGGTGACGCGACACGACGGCCCGCCGCTGGTCGCCAAGCTCGCGCCCACCGATCCCGCCCGCCGCGCCGCCTTCGCGCCGCTGAACGCGCGCGAGGTGGCCTTTTACGCCGCGCCGGACCCGGCCCTGCCGGTGCCGCGCTGTGCCTACGGGGCCGCCGATCCGTCGACTGGCGCCAGCGTGCTGCTGCTGGAGGACCTGTCCGCGACCCGCGCCACGTCCTACCTCGACGGCCTGGCCGCGCCCGACCTGGTCCACACGTTGACCGCGCTTGCCACGATGCACGGGCGCTGGTGGCGGTCCCCCGCCCTTGCCGCGCTGCCGCTCCCCGCCGGGCTCGACCATGCCGATTTCCCGGCGCTCTGGGCCCGCTACCCGGAGGCGGTCGCCCGGCTGATGCCCGGGCGCGTCCTGTCCGACCGCCTGCGCCGTCTCGGCGACCAGCTCGCGGCGGACCCGGCGCGCCTGCCCGGCCCCGGCCCGCACACGCTGATCCACGGCGACCCGCAGCCCGACAACCTGCGCTTCGGCGCGGACGGCGGGCCGATCCTGCTCGACTGGCAGTTCCACGGCGCGGGTCCGTTCGGCTGGGACCTCGCCTACCTGCTGATCTCGGGGATGACGCCCGAGGCGCGGCGGCGGAGCGAGCGCGCCGCGCTTCAGGCCTACCGCATCGCGCTCGCCCGGGCCGGGGGACCGGACCTGTCGCCCGACGCCCTCGCCCGGGCGATGCTGCGCGGCGTGCCCGGCAAGCTCTTCGCCACTGTCTTCGCGACCGTCTCCTTCGCCGCGGACACGCCGCACAAGCTGGCCTATCGCCGGGCCGATCTCGACCGGCTGACCGCCTTCCTCGACGACCACGCCGTGACCCCCGCCCCGTGGGAGACCGCCGATGTCCCGTGACCGCCGCCCGCCCCGCGCGACGCCGCACCGGCCCTTCACCCCGGACCCCGCGCAGATGGCGCTGCGCCCGGCGGTGTCCGGCAACACGGTCAACGGGCTGGGCGAGACGGAACTGCGCCGCCCGTCGATGGTCTACTGGGCGCCCGATCCCGACACGATCCCGCACGGGGCGATGCAGCGCTGGTTCTACACCGTCGATCCGGGCGACCCGCGCTTCGATGCCGCCCGGGCGGAGCGCCACGCGATGGCCGCCGCACCGCCCGCGCCCCTCGCCCCGGAGCGGGCCGACCGCAGCCCGGAGGACTGGACCGCCGCGCTGGCCCGCTTCCCCCGGGCCGGGCTCTGCGAGAAGACCGGCGTCGCCCGCATGCGCCCCGACTGGGTCTATGACCACGCCGAGGTCTCCGAACAGACCGTGCTCGTCTTCGGCGTGCAGCACGACTTCGACGAAATCTCGCGCGCGCCGCACAGCGACGCCGGGGCCGAGGTGATGGCGCAGTACAACCGCGCCGCCCGCGTCGCGATCGAGGCCGCGAACTGGCTGCGGGCGCAGGGCTGGCCCGCCCGCCCCGTCACCGGCCCGATGACCGGCGAGATCACCCTGATCCCGCCCGCGCTGGAGGCCGGGTTCGGCGAGCTCGGCAAGCACGGCTCGCTGATCGACCGCGAGATGGGGGCCTCGTTCCGCCTGTCCGCCGTGCTGACAGACGCGCCGTTCGCGCCCACGCCCCGGGCCGAGCACGGCATCGACGCCTTCTGCGCCGCCTGCCGGGTGTGCGAGGACGCCTGCCCGCCGCTGGCGATCTCACCCGACAAGCAGACCGTGCGGGGTGTGACACGCTGGTATGTGGACTTCGACGCCTGCCTGCCGTTCTTCAACCAGACCCAAGGCTGCGCGATCTGCATCGCCGTCTGCCCCTGGAGCCGCCCCGGCACCGGGCCGCGGCTGGCCGAGAAACTCGCGCGGCGCGCCGCCCGCCTGACCGACGAGGAGACCGGCACCGATGCCGCACCGACGTGATACCGACGCAATACCGACGTTGCACCGACGCGGCCGGACGGCGCGGTTCGGGGGCCGGAATGGCTGAGGCGCTGACCCTCGAAATCGACGTGCTCTGCGAGGACCCGCGCTGGGAGGAAGCCGGTCTCGACGAGATGACCGAGACCGCCCTGCGCGCCACGCTGGGCCATCTCGGACTTGGAAACGGGTTTGAACTCAGCGTGTTAGGCTGCGACGACGCGCGCATCGCCGGGCTGAACGCCGAGTTCCGCGGCAAGCCCGCCGCGACCAACGTGCTGAGCTGGCCCGCCGAGGAACGCGCCGCCGACACTCCCGGCGCCCGCCCCGAGCCCCCCGCCGAGCCGGAACTGGGCGACATCGCCATCGCCTACGAGACATGCAGAAAAGAGGCGGACTCGCAGCGGAAACCCTTTCGAAACCATGTTCTGCATCTAGTTTGTCACGCAGTCCTGCATTGTCTCGGCTATGATCACATCGATGACGCGGATGCCACGCTGATGGAGGACACTGAACGGGCGATCCTTGCATCGCTCGGGGTCCCGGACCCATATGACACGCTGACAAGGGCGCCGGATGCGCCCTGAACACATGGAAAGGACAGATGGGCGACAGCACTGACCCGTCGTCCGGGGCGGCGCACCGCGCGCAGGACCCCGAGGACACGGACCAGACCGTTCCCCCCGACCAGGGGGGCGGCTTCATTTCGAGAGTGATCGGACTCTTTTCCTCGCCCGCACCAGATACCGGGTCGCCCCCGCCTGTGACCCACGCGCAAAGCGCGGCCGGGAGCGGGATCGGCATGGGCAACCTGCGCCGGATGCGGGTCGAGGACGTTGCCATTCCACGCGCCGAGATCGTCGCGGTGCCCGCCGACATCGGGCTGCCGGAGCTGGTCGAGGTGTTCAAGACCAGCGGCATGACCCGCCTGCCGGTCTACTCGCGCACGCTCGACACCCCGATCGGCCTCGTCCATCTCAAGGACTTCGCGCTGAACTACGGCTTCAACGGCAAGCCCGCGAAGTTCAGCCTCAAGGGCATGGTGCGGCCGCTGCTCTTCGCGCCGCCCTCGATGCCCATCGGCGTGCTGCTTCAGAAGATGCAGACCGAGCGGATGCACATGGCGCTGGTGGTCGACGAGTATGGCGGGGTCGACGGCCTCGTGACCATCGAGGACCTCATAGAACAGGTCGTCGGCGAGATCGCGGACGAGCACGACACGCCCGACGACGCGCTCTGGACCTCGGAGAAGACCGGCTGCTGGCTGGTGCAGGCCCGCGCGCCGCTGGACGAGTTGCAGGCCGAGCTCGGAATCGACCTGACCGAGGGCACCGAGGAAGAGGATGTCGACACGCTCGGCGGTCTCGTCTTCCTGCTGCTCGGCCATGTCCCGGCCCGGGGCGAGGTCGTGCCGCACCCCTCGGGGGCGCAGTTCGAGATCGTCGATGCCGACGCCCGCCGGATCAAGCGCATCCGCGTCCGCCTGCCCGGCAGCCGCCTCGCCACCGCGCCGGCGGTGCGTCCCGCAGCGGAATAGGAGCGCGATGCCCCTGACCGGACCCGGCCCGCGCGGGTTGATGGTGCTGGCCGCCGCCGGGGGCGCGCTGGCGGCCTTCGGACAGGCCCCGTGGTCCCTGCCCTACCCGGCGCTGGCGGGGCTCGCCCTCGGTCTGTGGACCCTGATCCTGGCGCCCTCGGCGCGCGCAGGCTTCCTCGTCGGCTGGTCGATGGGCAGCGGCTACTTCGCGGTCGCGCTGCACTGGATCGTCCAGCCGTTCCAGGTCGATGCCGCGACCTATGGCTGGATGGCCCCCTTCGCGGCGATCTTCCTCGCGATGGGGCTGGGCCTCTTCTGGGGGCTGGCCGGGGCGGTGACGCAGGCACTCGGCCATGACCGCCCGGCGCTGGCGCGGGGCCTGCTGGCCGCGCTCGCGCTGACCGCAACCGAGATGCTGCGCAGCGTGGTGCTGACCGGCTTCCCCTGGGCGCTGATCGGCCACATCTGGTCGGCCTCCCCGC
>JAUHZL010000369.1 GCA_030425945.1 Alphaproteobacteria bacterium
CTGCGTGCCCCTGTCGGACACATGCCACTGTCCTGATCGATTCGTAGCGGTCGATCTGGTTTTTAGCTAACACAAGGCTAAGGACGGCGCGAGATATCCTGAGGTCAGGCGCTCATTTCGGCGCGATTCAGCGCACAGTGCTTCCACAGGGAATCCATCGCGCGCACGAGATGGTCGATCATCTTCGGATCGTGCACCGGCGAGGGCGTGAAACGCAGCCGCTCGGTGCCGCGCGGCACGGTCGGGAAGTTGATCGGCTGGACATAGACGCCGTACTGGTCGAGCAGCATGTCCGACAGTTTCTTGGTGTGGATCGGGTCGCCGACGATCACCGGCACGATGTGCGAGCCGTGGTCGATGATCGGCAGGCCCAGCCCTTTCAGACGCAGTTTCAAGACCTTGGCCGCATCCTGGTGGGCATCGCGGCGGGCCTGGTCGGTCTTCAGGTGGCGCACGCTGGCGGCCGCACCGGCCGCCACGGCGGGCGGCAGCGAGGTGGTGAAGATGAAGCCCGGCGCGTAGGAGCGCACCGCGTCCACCATCTTCGCGCTGGCCGCGATGTAGCCGCCCATCACGCCATAGGCCTTGGCGAGCGTGCCGTTGATGATGTCGATCCGGTGCATCAGCCCGTCGCGCTCGGCGACCCCGGCCCCGCGCGGCCCGTACATGCCGACCGCGTGGACCTCGTCGATGTAGGTCAGCGCGCCGAATTCGTCGGCGAGGTCGCAGATCTCGGCGATCGGGCCGAAATCCCCGTCCATCGAGTAGATCGACTCGAAGGCGATCAGCTTCGGCGCGGCGGGATCGTCGGCCGCCAGCAGCTCGCGCAGATGCGCCACGTCGTTGTGACGGAAGACCCGCTTCGCGCCGCCGTTGCGGCGGACGCCCTCGATCATCGAGGCATGGTTCAGCGCGTCGGAATAGATGATCAGCCCCGGGAACAGCTTCGGCAGGGTCGAGAGCGTCGCGTCGTTGGCGATGTAGGCCGAGGTGAACACCAGCGCCGCTTCCTTGCGGTGCAGGTCGGCCAGTTCGGCCTCCAGCCGCCGGTGATAGACCGTGGTGCCCGAGATGTTGCGGGTGCCGCCCGAGCCTGCGCCGGTCGCCTCCAGCGCCTCGTGCATGGCCGCGAGGACCACGGGGTGCTGACCCATCCCGAGATAGTCGTTGCCGCACCAAACGGTGATGTCCTGCGTGCTGCCGTCGGGCTTCGTCCAGACCGCGCGGGGGAACTGGTCCTTGGTCCGCTCGATGTCGATGAAGGTCCGGTAGCGCCCTTCGTCATGCAGACGGGTCAGGGCGGCATCGAGGGCAGCAACGTAATCCACAGGGCAACTCCGGTCGCGGCGCTCCGGCAGGGCCGCAAGGGTCCGTCCGGAATTCATGTATCGTCTTGGCTCTTTTTTGTGCGCACCACATGTGCCTCCGCCTTGATCTGTGTCAAGATTGCGACGCCCTCCCTGCGACCACTGGACACTTCCCTGCCACCGAATAGGGTCGCCCCGTCGCGCATCGGAAACAGACCGCTGCCCGCCCCCCTGCCCCGACGCCAGCCGAAGGAGACCCCATGCCCAGCCCCCATGCCCTGCCGCCCGTCCTCGACCGCCTCGACGCCGATCTCGACGCGGCGCTCGACCGGCTGATGTCCCTGCTGCGCATCCCGTCGATCTCGACCGATCCGGCCTTCACCGCCGACGTGCGCGCGGCCGCCGAGGCGCTGTCGGCCGACCTGAACGGCATGGGCGTGCGCGCCAGCGTCCGCGACACCACCGGGCACCCGATGGTGGTGGGCCACATCGATGGGCCCGAGGGCGCGCCGCATGTCCTCTTCTACGGCCATTACGACGTGCAGCCGGTCGATCCGCTGCGGCTCTGGGACCGCGACCCGTTCGACCCGGCGATCGAGGACACCGCGGAGGGCAAGGTGATCCGCGGCCGCGGGTCCTCGGACGACAAGGGCCAGCTGATGACCTTCGTCGAGGCCTGCCGCGCCTGGCTCGCGGTGCACCGGCACCTGCCGGTCTCGGTCACCTTCCTCTTCGAGGGCGAGGAGGAGTCGGGCTCGCCGTCGCTCGTGCCCTTCCTCGAAGCCAACCGCGAGGAGCTGTCCTGCGACATCGCCCTGATCTGCGACACCGGCCTCTTCGCCGAGGACAGCCCGGCGATCACCACCATGCTGCGCGGCCTGCTGGGCGAGGAGATCACCATCACCGGCCCCGACAAGGACCTGCATTCGGGCGCGTTCGGCGGACCCGCGCAGAACCCGATCCGGGTGCTGACCCGCATCCTCGCCGGGCTGCATGACGAGCAGGGCCGGGTCACCGTGCCGGGCTTCTACGACGGCGTGCCGGTGCTGACGAACCAGATGCGCGCGGACTGGGCCAACCTCGGCTTCGACGAGGCGGCCTTCCTCGGCGGCGTCGGCCTGACCACCCCGGCGGGCGAGCGGGAGTACACCGTGCTGGAGCAGATCTGGGCGCGCCCGACCTGCGAGTTCAACGGCATCACTGGCGGCTATACCGGCGACGGCTTCAAGACAGTGCTGCCCTCGCAGGCCACCGCCAAGGTCTCGTTCCGGCTGGTCGGCACGCAGGACCCGCTGGCGATCCGCGAGAGCTTCCGCGCCATGGTCACGGCCCAGGTGCCCGGGGACTGCACCGTGTCCTTCGCCGATCACGGCGCCTCGCCCGCCAGCGTGATGGCGACCGACCATCCCGCCTTCGCCGCCGCGCGCGCCGCGCTGTCGGACGAATGGCCGAAACCGGCGGCCTTCATCGGCGCGGGCGGCTCGATCCCGATCGCGGGGTATTTCAAGACGATCCTCGGGATGGACTCGATGCTGATCGGCTTCGGCCGCGACGACGACCGCATCCACTCGCCGAACGAGAAGTACGACCTCAAGTCCTTCCACAAGGGCATGCGCTCCTGGGCCCGCGTGCTCGCCGCGCTCTGACGCCCTGCCCCGGCCCCCGTGTTCCGGGGGCCGGACCGCCCGGAACTGCGGCTCGGCGATACCGACACCGCACCGACGCGATACCGACGTCATACCGACGCGATACCGATCCCGAAAATCCCGTGATTTCAGAGAGTTTCGGCGCACAGCGCAGACGGCGCAAAACTTGCACCGTACGCATCGTTTTTCGCTTTGAGGGGAAACTGGCGCGGTTGACGGGGCTCGAACCCGCGACCCCCGGCGTGACAGGCCGGTACTCTAACCAACTGAGCTACAACCGCGCAATCGCACGGGACTTGTCCGGATCAGGA
>JAUHZL010000370.1 GCA_030425945.1 Alphaproteobacteria bacterium
CGGTTTCCTCCCACAGCTCGCGGATCGCGCTGGCCGCCAACGTCGCCGGGGCCGGGGCCAACGCGGTCACTGGCCTTGCCGCCAGCCGCGCGGCGCAGGGGCCGGGCAGGGGGGCCGCCACCGGCACGCGGGCGTCCTCGGGATCGACCGCCCCGCCGGGAAAGACGTATTTCGACGGCATGAAGGCCGCGCCCGCCCCGCGCTGGCCCATCAGGACCGCCGGGCGCGGGCCGTCGGGATCGCGCAGGACAATGAGGGTGGCGGCGTCCCTGAGGGCGCTCTTGTCGGTCATGCTCATGGCTCTCCCGCCGGGGACGTCAGGCGGAGCCGAACCCGTGCAGGCGGCGCGCCCATTGATAGCCGACAATCGCGCCTTTGAGCCGGGGCAGCAAGTACAGCGACAGCACCACGCAGCCGACCGAGAACAGCGCCGCCAGCTTCAGCGGCTCCGGGCGGAAGGTGGTGAAGTACCACAGGAGAAGCGGTGCCATCGCGTGGCCGACGATCAGGATCGTCAGGTAGGCCGGCCCGTCGTCGGCGCGGTGGTGATGCAGTTCCTCGCCGCAGACCGGGCAGGTCTCGCGCACCGACAGATAGCCGCGCATCAGCGGCCCGGACCCGCAGTTCGGGCAGCGCCGCCGCCATCCGCGCAGCAAGGCCGGCCGCACCGGGCGCTCGTCTCCCGTCGTCGTCATCGTGTTCATTCGTCCCACGCTCTCCTGTTCGCGCAAACACCTTAGGCAATCCCGCGGGCGGGCGCAGGTTGACAGGTTGTCTTGCGGCGGTCTGTCGCGCGCGCCGGGGCGGGCCGCCCCGGGACGGCGAAGATTTTTGCGCCCCCGGCGACGGAAACCCGGACCCCGCCCGTTTGACCCTGTGAAATCGCCGAGACGAGGCGGTTTTCGACACGCAGGACGAAAGGAACCCTGACCATGAAGAAGACGACCCTCCTCACCGGTGTGACCCTCGCCGCCGTTCTGGCCGGCTCCCTCGGCGCCTACGCTGCCGGTCCGGGCAATGGCCCCGGCCGCGCCGAAGGCCCGCGCGGCCCCTCGTTCGAGATGCTCGACCTCGACGGCGACGGAATCGTGACCCAGGCTGAGCTGACCGGGCAGGCGACCTACCGCTTCGAGCAGGCCGACACCGACGGTGACGGCTTCCTGACCGCGGACGAGATGACTGCCGCCCGCGAGGCCGCCCGCGCCGAGGCCGCCGCGCGCCGTCAGGCCGCGATGATCGAACGGCTCGACACTGACGGCGACGGCAAGCTGAGCCTCGCCGAGATGGAAGCGGCCCGCCCGCAGGGCGCCGACCGGATGGCCGAGCGCTTCCTCGACCGCTTCGACGCGGACGAGGACGGCAGCGTGACCGCGGAAGAGTTCGAGACCGCGCGGGCCGACATGCAGGAGCGGCGCGGCCCGGGCCGGTTCGGCGGCTTCTTCGGCGGACGCCACGACAACTGAGCCGGTCCCCGGCGGACCGGCCCGCGTCCCCGGCCGGTCCGTCCCCCTCCCACGCGCCGCAGTCCCCGGCGCGTGGGTTCCCCACTGGAGCGCCGCGCGCGAAGAGGATACGCCAGAGGCTGATGGACATGCCCTTCGACGCCCTCGACCAGGCCCCCGACGAGGTGCTGCTGCGCCTCTACGCGGAGGGGGCACCGCAGGCGGCCCGCCTGTTGACGCAGCGGATCACCCCGCTCGTCTACCGGCTGGCCTTTCGTCTGCTGGGCGACCGCGCCGAGGCCGAGGACATCGCGCAGGAAGCGATGCTACGGCTCTGGCAGGCGGCCCCCGGCTGGCGGGCGGGCGAGGCGAAGGTCACCACCTGGGCCTACGCGGTGGCGCGCAACCTCTGCACCGACCGGTTGCGGCGCCGCAACACGCGCGGCGGGGTGGGCCTCGACGAGGCCCCGGAACCCGCCGACCCCGCGCCCGGCGCGGAGGCCCGGCTGACCGAGACGGCCCGGCAGGACGCCCTGCAGGCCGCGCTCGGGCAGCTTCCCGAGCGGCAGCGCGAAGCGGTCGTGCTGCGGCACCTCGAAGGTCTCGCCAATCCCGAGATTGCCGAGATCATGGACATCAGCACCGAGGCGGTCGAGAGTCTGACCGCCCGGGGCAAGCGAAACCTCGCGGCCCTCCTGGCAGGGCGGCGCGCAGAGTTGGGATACGACGATGAGCACTGAGCGCAACGACCGGACGGACGACGCCCCCGGGGTCGGGGACCTCGATGCCCTCTTCGCCGAGGCACGCGGCACCCCGCCCGCGCCCTCCGGCGACCTGCTCGCCCGGATCGAGGCCGAGGGCCTCGCCCGGCAGCCCCGCGCGACCCCGGTGGGGACGCGTCCCGCCGCCGCGGCCCCCGAGACCGGGCGTGGCCTCTTCTCCGGTCTCGCGCAGGCCATCGCGGGGATCGGCGGCTGGCCTACGCTCGGCGGTCTCACGGCGGCGCTGGTGATCGGCTTCGGCCTTGGCGTCAGCCCGCCCGACAGCGTCGAGAGCTTCGCCACCGAACTGCTCGACGGCGGCACGTCGGCGGTGCTGGGCGATGCGCTCTGGACGTTCGACAGCACGCTGGTGGAAGGATGACCTGAGATGACCGAGACCCCGACACCGACCCCGCGCGCGCCGCGCTGGATGCGCGTGACGCTGATCGCCTCGCTGGCCGGGAACCTGCTGGTGGTGGGGCTCGTTGCCGGGGCGGCGCTGAACATGCGGCGCGGCGGCTTCACGCCGCCCGACCGGATCGACGGGCCGAACCCGATGTTGCGCGCCCTGACCCGCGAGGATGCCCGGGCCCTGCGCGGCAAGCTGCGCGAGGCCGGGCCCTCGCTGGCCGAGACCCGCGCCGAGTCGCGCCGCACCTTCGAGGCGATCCTGGCGACCCTGCGCGCCGAGCCGTTCGACGCCGACCGCCTGACGGCCGAGATGACGGCGCTCGCCGCCCTGAACACGCGGCGGCTCGACGACGCGCAGGCCGCGCTGGCGGAGTACCTGGCGGGCCTCGATCCCGCCGCCCGCCGCGCCTTTGCCGACCGGCTGGAGGACGCGCTGCGGCGCGGCCCGGAGGGGCGCGACGGCCCGCCGCCGCGCAACCGCGACACTCACCGTCCCGACGGTGCCCGGAACTAGGTCGTGAACCCATAAACAGGATTCCTCAAGCTTCCGGGGTGTGATTCACTTTCCGAAAGCGGAGGTGCTTCATGTCAGGCAGGCACGATCTGACGGATGCGGAATGGGCGGTGATCGCGCCGC
>JAUHZL010000371.1 GCA_030425945.1 Alphaproteobacteria bacterium
AGGGCCACGATCCCGAGGGTCAGCGCATTCGAGGCGATGTTCCTCCACATGGATCAGGCCACCCGTCCGAGCACGAGGCTCGCGTTCGTGCCGCCGAACCCGAACGAGTTCGACAGCGCCACGGTGATCTCGCGCGCCCGCTTGGCGTTCGGCGCGAGGTCCAGCGCCGTCTCCACCGCGGGGGTGTCGAGGTTGATGGTCGGCGGCGCGACCTGGTCGCGGATCGCGAGGATCGAGAAGATCGCCTCGACCGCGCCCGCGGCCCCCAGCAGGTGCCCGATGCTCGACTTGGTGGACGACATCGTGGCCTTGCCCGCCGCCGCGCCCAGCATCCGCTCCACCGCGCCCAGCTCGATCGTGTCGGCCATGGTCGAGGTACCGTGCGCGTTGATGTAGTCGACCGCCGCGGGCTCCAGCCCGGCCCGGGCCAGCGCCGCCCGCATCGAGCGTTCCGCCCCGTCGCCATCCTCGGACGGCGCGGTGATGTGGTAGGCGTCGCCCGACATGCCGTAGCCCAGCACCTCGGCATAGATCTTCGCGCCGCGTGCCTTGGCGTGCTCGTATTCCTCCAGCACGACGACCCCCGCGCCCTCGCCCATCACGAACCCGTCCCGGTCCGCGTCATAGGGCCGGCTGGCCTTGGTGGGCTCGTTGCCGCGCTTGGTGGACAGCGCCTTGCAGGCGTTGAACCCGGCGATCCCGATTTCCGAGATCGGGCTCTCGGCCCCGCCCGCGATCATCACGTCCGCGTCGCCCCACTGGATCAGCCGCGCCGCGTCCCCGATGGCATGCGCCCCGGTCGAGCAGGCGGTGACCACCGCGTGGTTCGGCCCCTTGTAGCCGAAGCGGATCGAGACCTGCCCCGACACGAGGTTGATCAGCGCGCCCGGAATGAAGAACGGCGACACCCGGCGCGGCCCGCGCTCCTTCAGCAGCACGGCGGTCTCGGCGATCGAGGTCAGCCCGCCGATGCCTGAGCCGATCATCACGCCGGTGCGCAGCTTCTCGGCCTCGGAAATGTCCTCCCAGCCCGCATCCCGCACCGCCTGCGTCGCCGCCGCGATGCCGTAGAGGATGAAGTCGTCGACCTTGCGCTGCTCCTTCGGCTCCATCCAGGCGTCCGGATCGAAGGTGCCGCCGGTCCCGTCGCCGCGCTTGACCTCGCAGGCATAGGTCGTCGCCAGGTGCCCGGCATCGAACTTCGAGATCGTCCCCGCCCCGGACTCGCCCGCCAGCAGCCGGGTCCAGGTTTCTTCGACCGACGACGCCAGGGGCGTCACCGCGCCCAGGCCCGTCACCACCACTCGCCGCATGAGATGCCCCTTTTTGACGTGCTTTTTCGTTCTCGCTCATATCGTGCCCCCGCCCCGAGGGGCAAGAGCGCGTGCCCCTATCGCCCCGGGGCGCGGGCCATCAGACACAGCAGCTCGAACAGCATCTGCGCCCCGGCCTGCGCCGTGTTCGACGTCGGGTCGTAGGACGGCGCCACCTCCACCACGTCGCCGCCCCGGATGTCGATCCCCGCCAGCCCGCGCAGAAGCGCCATCGCCTCGCGCGGGGTCAGCCCGCCCACCTCCGGCGTCCCGGTGCCCGGCGCGAAGGCCGGGTCCAGCGCATCGACGTCGAAACTGACATAGGTCGGCCCGTCGCCCACCACCCGGCGCGCCGCCGCGATCACCGCAGGCAGGCCCATCTCGGCCACCTCCTCGGCATGGATCACCGTCATGCCCGCGGCGTGGGAGAACTCCCACAGGTAGTCCCCGCCGCCCCGGATGCCGATCTGCACCACCCGTGCCGGGTCGAGATGCCCGTCGAGCACCGCCTGCCGGAACGGCCCGCCGTGGTGGAACTTCGCGCCCTCGTAGACCCCGCTGGTGTCGGCATGGGCATCGATGTGGACCATGCCCAGCGGCCCGTGCGCCGCGGCCAGCGGCTTCAGGATCGCCCGGCTGATCGAGTGATCGCCGCCCACCGCCAGCGCGGGCAGTCCCGCCGCCGCCAGCGCGCCGAAGAAGGTCTCGATATCGGCGTGGCAGCTCTCCAGCGAATAGCGGCTGCGCATCGGCACGTCGCCCAGGTCCGCCACCCGCAGCGCCTGCAGGGGGGCCACGCCCAGCACCCGGTTCCACGGCCCGATCCGCTCGATCTCGCGCACCGCCTTCGGCCCGCGCCGCGCGCCCGCCCGGTTCGTCACCCCGAGGTCCATCGGCACCCCCACCAGCGCCACGTCGAGCGGCACCGCGACCGCGCCCGCCAGCACCGCCTCGGCGAGGTCCGGCCGGTAGGGCGCGTCGAGCAGGGTCGAGACCCCGGCAAACGGAAACGCCCGCCGCCCGCCCGTGCCGAAGACGCCGTCCGCCACCGCCTTCAGCACCGGGTCATGGAACGCCCTGCCCCGGTCGTTGCCGTAGAGCGCGCGCAACTCCTCCAGCGATCTGGCCATTCCGTCCTCCCCGGTGCGATGCCCCGCGATCGGACCCCGCGCGCGGGCGAAACGCAACCCCCGCAACGGAAAACGGCGGCCCCGGGGGACCGCCGCTTCGAATGCGTGCCCCCGGAGGGGCGCGAAACCCGGTTACTGGGCTTCGGTGATGAATTTGACCGCGTCGCCGAAGGTCTGGATGGTCTCGGCGGCGTCGTCCGGGATCTCGATGCCGAACTCTTCCTCGAAGGCCATGACCAGCTCGACGGTGTCGAGGCTGTCGGCACCCAGGTCGTCGATGAACGAGGCGGTTTCAATCACCTTGTCCTCGTCCACGCCCAGGTGCTCCACCACGATTTTCTTCACGCGATCTGCGATGTCGCTCATCTTGTCACATCCTCGTTCGGTTGTCCGGGCACTCGCGGCCCGTGTCCTGATCTGAAGCCCCGCGTCGGTCGCGTGCGGGCCGGCATTCCTCGGGTCGCGGGTCCCCCCGGCCTGAATGTGCGCCGCCTATAGCAGATGTCCGGGGAAAGGCAACCGTCGCAAAGCGCCTTTGCGCGCAACCTTTCGTCCCCCCTTACAGCATCGCCATGCCGCCGTTGACGTGCAGCGTGGCACCGGTGACATAGCCCGCCTCGGCGCTCGCCAGGTACAGCACCGCGGCCGCGATCTCGGCCGGTGCGCCCATGCGGCCGGCGGGAATCTGGGTCAGGATCTTGCCCTTCTGGTCGTCGGTCAGCTTGTCGGTCATCGCGGTCTCGATGAAGCCCGGCGCCACCGCGTTCACGGTGATCCCGCGCGA
>JAUHZL010000372.1 GCA_030425945.1 Alphaproteobacteria bacterium
CCGATGTTCGGCCAGCTCGGCTTCTTCGTGAAATTCGCCGGGGCGCAGGTCGCGGACCCGATCCCGCGCGAGCGCTACATCGCCGAGGCGAAGCGCCTGCTGAACGTGATCGAGACCGAGCTTGCCGACCGCGAGTGGATCGCGGGCGACTACTCCATCGCCGACATCGCGCTCGCGCCCTGGATCGGCGCGCTCGACTTCTACGGCGCGCGCGACCTCGTCGGCTGGGACGACCTGCCGAACACCCGCGCCTATCTCGACCGCTTCAGCGCCCGTCCCGCCGTGCAGGTCGGGCGCAACACGCCCCCGCGCGAGGGCTGAGCCCTCAGCCCGGCAGCCTGCCCGTCAGCACGTAGCGCAGGATGTCCACCACCTGCTCGGGCTCCCGGGCCACCGCCAGCGCGCCCGCGTCCACTTCCTTCAGGGCGTGGTCGTGCTCCGGCGGCTGCAGGATGACCAGCGACTTGCCCAGCGCCGCCGCCATCCCGGCGTCGAAGGCGGCGTTCCACTGCTTGTATTGCGTCCCGAACCGCACCACGACCACGTCGGCCCCCTCGATCCCGCGCCGGGTGCGGATCGCGTTGACCATCGCGCCCTTGCGGTCGTGCCAGAACTTGTCCGGCTCCGCCCCGAGGATCGCCACCCCGCAATCGTCGCTCGCCGCGTGATCCGTCACCGGCCCGTCGAACGTCACGTCGAGGCCCTCGGCCCCCGCCACGATCCGCTCGCGCCAGTCGGTGTGAATCTCCCCCGACAGGTAAACCTTCAGCATCGTGTCCTCCTTCGCGTCATCCCGAACAGATAGGGCGGACCCTGCGCGGGCCCGCCCCTTCTTCTTGGCAAAAATACTCGAACACGCGCTCAGCCGCGCAGCACGCCGCCGGTGGACTTGCCGACCTTCTCCACGATCTTCGCCGCGACCGCCTCGATTTCCTTGTCGGTCAGCGTCTTGTCGGTCGGCTGCATCCGCACCGTGATGGCCAGCGACTTGCGCCCCACGCCGAGGCTGCCGCCGATGAACTCGTCGAAGACGCGGACCTCTTCGATCAGGCCCTTGTCCGCGCCCGCCGCCGCGTTGACCACGTCCGAGGCCGCGACCTGCGCGTCGACGACGAAGGCGAAGTCGCGCTCGACCGCCTGCAGCGCGTTCAGGTGCAGCGCGGGCCGGGCCGCGCCCGCGGCCTTTGGCATCGGGATCTCGGCGGGCCACAGCACGAAGGCCACCGCCGGACCCTTCACGTCCATCTCGCGCAGCACCTTCGGGTGCACCTCCCCGAAGAGGCCCAGCACCTTCTTCGGGCCGAGGCAGAACTTCGCCGACCGGCCCGGATGCCAGGCGTCATCGGTGCCGCGCAGGATCTGCGTCTTCTCGGGCGCGCCCATCGCGGCCAGCACCGCCTCGGCATCCGCCTTGGCGTCATAGAGGTCCACCGGACGCCGGGCCTTGTGCACGTCGCGCGGCCCGGTGTGGCCGACCAGCAGGCCGGTCGCCAGCAGGTGTTGCTCCTCCGGCTCGCCGCCCGCGAAGGCCGGACCGACCTCGAACAGCGCGAGATCCATGAAGCCGCGCGCCTGGTTGCGCGCCGCCGCCGCCAGCAGCCCCGGCAGCAGCGACGGGCGCATGTGGCTCATGTCGCTCGAGATCGGGTTCTCCAGCCGCGTCGCGTCCCCGCCGCCGCCGAACAGCCGGGCGGCCTTCTCGTCGACGAAGGAATAGGTCACGCACTCGTTGTAGCCGAGGCTCGCCAGTGTCCGGCGCGCCGCGCGCTCGCGCTTCTGGATCGGCGTCAGCACCGGGGCCGGCACGCCCGCCCGCCCGCGCGGCATCGGCGCGGGCACCAGCTTGGTCAGCGAGGCCATCCGCGCGACCTCTTCCACGAGGTCGGCCTCGCCCTGCACGTCGGGCCGCCAGGACGGCACATGCGCCATGTCGCCCTCCATCCGGAAGCCGAGCGCGGTGAGGGTGGCGCGCTGCGTCTCGGGCGCGATCTCCATGCCGACGAGGCTCTGCACCCGGTCGGTGTCGAGGCGATAGGCCCGCGCCACATCCGGGTCCGCCCCCGCCACGATCACCTCGGACGGCTCGCCGCCGCACAGCTCGAGGATCATCCGCGTCGCCGCCTCGACCCCGTCGCGGGCCGACAGTGGGTCGATGCCGCGCTCGAAGCGGTAGCGGGCGTCCGAGTTGATCTTCAGCGCGCGCCCCGTGTAGGCGGTGCGGATCGGGTCGAAATAGGCCGCCTCGACGAAGACGTTGACGGTGTCCTCGGTGCAGCCCGAGTGCAGCCCGCCCATGATCCCGGCCAGGCTCTCGACCCCGCCCTCGTCCGAGATCGCGGTCATCCCCTCGGCCAGCACATAGTCTTTCTCGTCGAGCCCGGTGAAGGTCTCGCCGCCGGCCGCGCGATGCACGCGCAGCCCGCCCTTGACCGTGTCGGCGTCGAAGACGTGCAGCGGGCGGCAGCGGTCATGGGTGAAGAAGTTTGTCACGTCGACCAGCGCCGAGATCGGCCGCAGCCCGATGGCGCGCAGCGCGTCCTGCAGCCACGCCGGGCTCGGGCCGTTCTTCACGCCGCGGATCACGCGGCCGTAGAACACCGGGCAGGCCTCGGCGGTGTCGGCGTCGATCGTCACCGGCACGGGGCAGGGGAAGGTGCCCGGCACGGGCGCGACCGTCAGCGGCTTCAGGGTGCCGAGGCCGCGCGCCGCGAGGTCCCGCGCCACGCCGCGCACGCCGAGGGCATCGGGCCGGTTCGGCGTGATCGCGATCTCGATGACCGGATCGACCTTGGCCGGGTCGTTGGCGGCCAGCCAGTCGACGAAGCTGTCGCCGACCTCGCCCGAAGGCAGCTCGATGATGCCGTCATGCTCGTCGCTCAGTTCCAGCTCGCGCTCCGAGGCCATCATGCCGTGGCTCTCGATCCCGCGGATCTTGCCGACGCCGATGGTGGTGTCGATGCCGGGCACGTAGACGCCCGGCTTGGCGATGACGACCGTGATCCCCGCCCGCGCGTTCGGCGCGCCGCAGATGATCTGCTTGGTGCCCTCGTCCGTCGCCACCTGGCAGACGCGCAGCTTGTCCGCGTCCGGGTGCTTCTCGGCGCTCAGCACCTTGCCGATGGTGAAGTCGCGCAGCCGCGCGCCGCGATCCTCGACCCCCTCGACCTCGAGGCCGAGATCGGTCAGCGCCTCGGCGATCTCGT
>JAUHZL010000373.1 GCA_030425945.1 Alphaproteobacteria bacterium
TGCTGGGTCTCGATCTCGTCGCCTTTGTGCAGGTAGAGCGCCATGTAGGTGTGCTCCTGGCTGTTCATGTCGAGGATCATCGCCGTGTCGCAGCCATAGGCCTGGAACACCCGCGCCATCCCGGAGGGGGTGGCCGAGCTGAAATAGGCATAGATCAGGAACTGCCGGCCGCCGACCGTGCGCATGCAGGCGCCGCCGCGCAGGGTGCGCAGGTCCGCCTCGGCCGAGCCCGACCAGTTGCCGCCGCCCCACGAGGTCACGCGGTCGCCGGGGACCCCGTTCTCGATCAGCGGCACGCCGTTCTGGCGCGCGAAGACGAGGTTCGGCAGTTTCGCCTCGTCCCCCTCTTCCCATTTCTTCATCCCGATCTCGCCGTCGGCGGTCATGTACATCGTGGCGAGGTTCGGCCACAGGCGGCTCAGGATGACGCCGTCCTGCATGAAGCCGTAGTGCATGCCGTAGTTCACCCCGGCGTAGTCGCCGAACCGCCACGCGCCGTGCTCGCGCTTGAACCCGCCGGTGAAGGTGGCCGCCACCCGCTCGGTCGCGGTCGGCGGGATCATCCCCACGGTCACCAGCGGCGCGGTGGTGCGGAAGCCGTCCGGTCCCGCCCCGTTGTGCCGCTGCGCGGGGCGCGGCGACCACTCGACCCCGGGATGGTCGGTGCCGACCTCGTAGCCCATCTCGAACTGGTCGAGATCGAACGCCACGAGGTAGACGTCGGCGCGGCTCTCCACGCCATCGGGCCAGTTGGCGCCGGGGCTGCGCAGGATGTCCTGCGAGATCAGCCCGGCCTGCACGACGCTGGCGAAGATGCCCGGCGCGTCCTTCACCGCGTACCAGGCGCCGGCCTCCATGCCCGCGTCCGCCCCTTCGAGATCGAAGCTCATGTAGGCGCGCATCACCGGGCGGCTGGCGAGGTCGGCGGTCCCGAGCAGGGCGACCGCGTCGCCCGCATCGTCGGTCTCGAGCCCCTCCGAGGACAGCATGAACGCGTCCTCGTAGAAGGTGCCCTTGATCAGGTTCACGATCGAGTCGCCGAACAGCACGTTCTTGCGCAGGAACTCGGCCACCGCCTCGCGGCTGGTGCGGCTGCCCGACACGCGGTTGCGCACGTAGAGGCTCCAGTCGCAGATCGGGGCATAGGGCAGCCCGCTGTCCCGCGCCTCGGCCAGTTCGCCCTCCCACGGACGGCAGGTCATGTCGCCGCCGTCGCCGGTGATCGCCAGCGCCGGGCGCGCCTCGTCGGTCAGCGCGATCTGCCAGTTCTCGCGCTCGGCGTTCTCGATGTGATAGGCCTCGGTCCGTCCGCCGGGCCGGGTGACGTTCAGCACGAACCACGCGTTGATCGCGGGATTGAGCGAGGTCAGCGTGATCTCGGTCCCGTCCTCGCCGATCACGCTCTGGTCGTTGCGGAAGGGTTGCAGCGCGAAGATCGATCCCGGCACCCGGGCATGGAACTGTTCCATCTGCGCCCCGAGGCGCTCGGCATCCGGCAAACCGATCCCGTCCTGGGCGGTGGCGGGCAGCGCCGCGGCGACAACCGCCCCCGCCGCCAGCAGGCGGCTCAGGGCGGGGCGAAAGGAAAACATCGGCACTCGTGGCTCCGTCAAGACTTCGTTGCCCGGCAGCGGGCGGAAAACGCGGGGTTGCCCTGTTCTGGCACTCGCGCTCCCTTCACGCAACGTCAGCCCCTTCACGCCTCGGTGCGCGGCGGGACGCCGGACCGGGACTGCGGGGATTTGGCAACAGATTGCGCGAGAAGCCGCCCGCGACACAAGATGCGCCACGGCCGATCGGATCGAAAGAGACGCGCGCCCATCGAAAGGGTCGCGCGTCCAGTTTCTCGGGAGAACGTCGTCGGGAAAACCTCAGCCCAGGTGGGCGGCGAGGAACGCCTCGGTCCTCCGATGGGCGGCCTCGGTCGCGTCCGGGCGGAAGTCGGCAGGCCGTGCCTCGTTGGCGAATGCGTGGCCCGCGCCGTCGTAGACATGCACCTCCATCTGCGGGAAATACGCCCGGGCGGCGTCCAGCATGTCGGCGGGCACGTGGCTGTCCTCGGCGCCCCAGTGCCCCATCACGGGCGCGCGGAGCGGCGCGATCTGGTAGGCCGGCAGCCGGGTGCCGTAGAACGGCACGGCGGCGGCGATGTCGAGCACCTGCGCCGCGCGGATCGCCAGCCCGCCGCCCCAGCAGAAGCCGATGACCGCGACCTTGCCGCCGCCCGCCTTCAGCGCCTGCACGGCGGCGTCGATATCGGTCATCGTCTGGCCGAGATCGGCGGCCAGCATCAGGACCCGCCCGCGCGGAGCCTCGGAAAACGGGATCACCGCCCCCTTCTGCTGCCGGTCGAAGAGCGCGGGAATGGCCACCTCGTAGCCCAGCGCGGCATAGCGGCGGGCGACCCCCTTGAGCTGGTCGGTCACGCCGAAGATCTCCTGCAACAGCACGATCCCGCCCTTGCGCGGGCCCTGGGCAGGCTCGATCCAGCAGTCGAGGACATGGCCATCGGCGGCGGTCAGCTCGGTCATCATCTCGGCAGTCTCCTTGCAGGGGGAACGCGGCACGCCCGCGCGGGGCGTGCCGGATCGGGGATGGCTCAGGGCGTCGGAACGCCGGCCTCGGCGTAGTAGCGCAGCGCGCCCGGGTGGTACGGGGTCACGTTGGCCGGGGCCATCTTGGTGAAGTCGGCCCCGTTGAACGCGCCGAAGCTGGCGCCCAGCGCTTCCTTGTTCTGGTGGATCACCTTGGTCAGCTCGTAGACCAGGTCATCGCTGACATCGGCGTTGGCGAGCAGCATCCACGGAACCCGGATGATGCTGGCGCCCCAGGTCTGCAGGCCGTTGATGTTCTCGTTCTGCGGCAGCGTGGCGATCACGCCCGAGGGCAGCACGCTGTCGAGCGCAGCTTCGGCCTCCGGCCCCGTCTTCATCGAGATGTAGCACAGCCCGCCCCGGTCCTGCAGTTGCACGGCGGCCTGCTGGCCCGCGCCCGCGTTCAGGCTGACCAGCGCCACGTCCACCAGCCCGTCGCCCAGCGCGTTGATCCCGTCGACGAAGCTCGACACCGGCACCTGCGTGAAGTCGTCGTAGCTCAGCCCGCCGGTCGCGAGGATGCCCTCGATGTAATAGGGGATGATCGTCGACGAGGTGTATTCCGACGCGATCCGCAGGTCGCTCTTGCCGACCATGTC
>JAUHZL010000374.1 GCA_030425945.1 Alphaproteobacteria bacterium
GCGACCGCGACGACGGTCGCGCCGGTCAGGACTTCGGTGATGCTGTGTTGCTCTGCCATGTTGCCTCCCTCAGGCGGGCGGGGTCGCCGCGCCTTACTCGGGCTGCCACGCCTCGTAATCGCGACGCTCGACCGGAACGCCCTTGCGGATCGAGCCGGGCGGGGCATAGGCCTCGGCGGTGCCGGTCAGGTTCGGCTGGTGCGGCTGTTCCCAGCTCTTGCGCGGAACCGGCGCCGTGCTCGGCGCCTCGTCCCAGGTGTGGTGCAGCCAGCCGTGCCAGTCCGGCGGCACGCGGCTCGCCTCGGCCTCGCCGTTGAAGATCACCCAGCGGCGTTTGCCGTCGCGGCTCTGGTAGTAGGTGTTGCCCGCCGCGTCGTCGCCGACCTTCACGCCCTTGCGCCAGGTGTAGATCTGGGTGCCGAGCGTCTGGCCGTTCCACCAAGTCACGACACGCTTGAGAAAATCGAGCATCTGGGGCCTCCGGATGGGTTCCCGCCCCTAATGCCGCAGCGGCGCGCCCGCGTCCAGTGACAACGACTGCGGGCGGGTGTCGCGGGGGCCGGGGCGGGGCGGCTGAAGCGGGGGGAGGGGCCGGCATTCCAGCCGGCCCCGGTCCCGGTGTCATGGCGATGCGGCGGGGCCTGTGCCGCCTCAGAAATCCCACCTCAGGCTGTAGTCGAGGCTGGGCGCGGCGCGCACGGCCCCGGAGACCCCGAGCTCCGAGCGGCCGTTGCGGTCATCGAAGTACCGGATGTGGCGGACCCGCAGCCCGGCGGAGGTCGCGCCGTTCGAGGCCTCGCCGTCCAGCTCGACGCCGGTCTCGCGGCTGCCGTCGCCGTTGGCCACGAGGATCTCGAACCCGGCGCGGACGCCGCAGGCCTCGGTCAGCACGGTCCCGGTCCCGCCGTCGCAGAACACGCCGGGCGTGAAGCTGAGCGACCGGCTCTTGTCGCCGCTGGTGCTGGTGAAGTCCGCCTCGGTGAAGGCCCGGACCAGCACCTGGTTGTCGAGCGCCACCGACCCGGTCTCGGTGACGGTGCTGTCCGTCGCCTCGACATTCGCGCGCGTCGGCATCGCAAAGGCGAGGTCCACCCCGCCGCGCAGGCCGACCGGCATCCCGCCGACGTCGATCTCGCCCGACAGCGCCGCCCCGGCATAGGCCGCGGCATAGCCGTAGGTGCCCTCGGCGACGATCGGGGTATCCCGGGCGAAGGTCAGGCTGAACGCATGCCGGCCCAGTCCCAGCGCGAGGTAATGCTCGCCGATCAGGTCCTCGTTCAGGCGCGTCGCCCCGTAGACCCCGAAGGACAGGCCGACCCCGCTGATCCGGTCGCTCGATCCGCCGATGTCCGGCAGGTTCAGGTAGGCCGAGACGAAGCGCCCGCGGATCTTGTCGTCGCCCTCGCGGCGCTCCCGCAGGTAGGAGCCGGAGAAGCGCAGGGTGGTCTCGCCGGTCTCGGAGGTGCGGATTCGACCCGCGGTCTCGACGATGACGCGCTCGTCGCGGATGCAGTCGTAGTAGTCCTCGTTCGTCTGGAGGTTCAGCACCGCCGACCCGTTCCGGTAGAGCGCGTCGCCGTTCGGATCGAGCTGCCCCGGACCCCGGCACTGGGTGTCGGCGACCTCGCCGGCGCGCAGCCGGTCCCCGGCATCGCTGGCGAAGCCGCTGATCTCGCGCGAGGTATCGCGGACCGTGGCGCGCAGATCCTGTTCCAGGCGCTGCTTCAGCTCATCCTCGATGGAGGCGATCAGGCGGCCTTCGTAGATCGAGATGGCAGGCAGGGTCAGCGGGAACCCGTCCATGACCGGATCGGCCGAGGTCACGGTCACCGTCGGGGTACAGCTGTGGTTGCCCTCGTCCACGTCGTCCGGGTGGCGAGGATCGTGATGTCCTGCGCCACGTTCCAGTTGTCCGGGGTGAAGGTGATCGTGGTCGGCGAGACCGTGCACTGCCCGTCGCCCGCGAAGGTGAGCGTGACGTTGGCCGTGGGCTGGCTGAACAGCGTGAACCCGAGCGCGCCGGGATCGCCGCCTTCGCTGGCCACGAGGTCGAGGGACTCGACGTTGATGCCGGTCGCGCAGTTCTCGAGCGGGATGTTGTTCGCCATCACGTTCGGGTCGCCGGCCTCGATATCGAAGACGGTGTAGAAGCTCGGGTTCGCCGCCAGCGAGAAGTCGGCGAGCTTCCCGGTCGCCCCCAGTTCGGTCGAGCCGAGGAACGCCGGGTCGTCCGGCAGCAGGGACGTCACGTCGAGCGGGTTCGCTGACACCAGGCGCGTCGTGCTGGGGATGCCACGGGCGGGATAGGTGATCTGCATCGTGTAGCGCCCCGCGGCGGTCGCATACCACTGGTAGAAGCCGTTCGTGCCGTCGAAGTCGATCACGACATTCGCGCTCGAGCCGCTGGCGTCGGTCACGCTGATCGTGCCGCCGGTCAGGATCCGCCCGTCCTCCTGGCAGTAGAAATAGCCGGTCGGGTCATAGTCGTCGGCATCGGCAATGCCGTCGTTATCACGATCGGCGGTCGGGGATTCGAGGCTGTCTACCGCGCCGTCGTTGTCGTTGTCGGTCAGCCCGATGCTGTCCGAGGCCGAGACCGAGCTGGCCAGAAGCGCCGCGTTGCCGGTCGCCACGTTGGGATCCACCGGGAAGCCGGAGGCCGTGGACAAGCGGAAGGTCACGTCCACGACGATCTTGTCATAGGGCTCGAAGGTCGTCCCGGCGGGCAGCAGGGCGGTGTCCGTGCTGCCGTTGAACCCGGCGTTCAGGGTGATCCCCGCCGGACCCGACACCTTCGTCGGCGCCTCGACCAGCCCGATGAAATTCGCGGCGCCGAGATAGGCGACGAGGTCGTTGACCAGCGTGACCGAGGTCAGGGCCGTGGCCCCGTCATTCTCGAGCGAGATGCGGAATTTTGCGACGTAGCGGGTCGGAAACTCTCGGTCGATGGTCATCCAGTCATGCGTGATCTTGAGAGGGACCTCGGCCACATTCGCCTCGTTCAGGGTGACCTGAATCGTCCGCGACAAGCCGCCGGGGTCGGCGGCCTGCACGGTTAGCAGGCCGCTGAAATAGTCCTGCCTCGACAGTGGTTTGAGAACATGATTCACCCTCCGCACGATAACGGCGGGGGCTATGATGCGTGGGACGGACGAGACGAGCGGGTCGCTGTTCAGCTATG
>JAUHZL010000019.1 GCA_030425945.1 Alphaproteobacteria bacterium
TCGTGCATGTCCGGGACATCTCGCACCCCGAGACCGAGCAGCAGAAGCGCGATGTCGAAACCATCCTCGAATCGCTCGGAACTTCGGACGAGGTGCCGCGCTTCGAGCTGTGGAACAAGATCGACCTCCTGCCCGAGGACCGGCGCGAGGCCGCCCGCGTGCAGGCCGCGCGCAGCGAGGGTGTGTTCGCCGTCTCGGCGCTGACCGGCGAGGGGGTCGATGCGGTGCTCGACGCCGTGGCCGAACAGCTGGGCGGGGCCCTGCGGCGCGAGCGGCTGGAACTGCCCTGGACCGATGGCAAGCGCCGGGCATGGCTCTTCGCCCATGACGTCGTGCGGGCCGAGGAGCGGGGCGATACCGGCTCGTTGCTGGAGGTCGAGTGGACCGACGCCGAATCCGACCGGTTCCACGCCCTGCCGCAGGGTTGAGGCATCACCTCAACCTCGGCGCACAAGGGATTGCGCGCTAGTTGCTTTCCTCGGGCGTCAGCACGGTGACCCCGGTGCCACCGGCCCGGGCGAGGTCGATGTCGAGCGACATCCGCACGTACTCGCCCTGCCGCCACAGCTCGCCGAGGTCGTCGTAGTGCCGTGACAGCGGATGCCCCGACTGGCCCGTCGACAGGATGAACAGCGAACTGTCCGGATCGCTGAAGTCATAGACCCCGCGGAAGGCGGAGGCATGCACGTTCCGGAACGGATGCTCGGGCGCACCCGAGGTCCGTCCGCGCATCAGCGTGTCATCGCCGCCCGAGGTGGACTGCCGGATGTTCACCAGCGCCCCCAGAACCGGCAGCTCGCCCAGAACCGGATGATCATGCGCGGCCTCGTGGGCGTCGCCCCAGCGCCAGCTTTCGATGTTGGGTCCATAGGTCTCGGCGAGATCGCGCAGCGCGGCATCCAGCGCCCGGCGGGCAATCTCGATGCAGGTCTCGTGCCGCTCGGTCTGGCTGAGATCGCACCAGATCGACGCGCCGTCGGTGTCACGGAACACGCGTTCGAGGAAGAGCGGGTCGGCATGCGGGTATTCGTCGGCCAGCGGCCCCAGCTCGTCGCGGATCAGCTGCATGTTCAGCGACCGGATCCAAGCGGCATAGATCAGCGGCTCGGGCATGTGCTCGTTCATCTCGCCGTTCCACTCGACCAGCAGCGCCAGCGCGTCCTGTCGCAGGCGGTCGGGGGTGCCGGCGGCGGCCGGACGATCCTCGAACCACAGCTCGCGCCCGATCAGCGGCAGCAGGGTCCGGGCGGTCATCGACACGGTGTCGAGCTGCGCCTCGATGAAGCTGGCGCGCGTGTGGACCTGCCGGGCCTGCATCAGCCGCGACCAGCGCTGGATGCGCTGGGTGTCGCCCCAGTCGAAGCTGACATGGGCCGGGAAGGGGGCGTCGGTGGTCTTGTTGTTGGTGTTGCCGACGATGCCGCCGGGCGGGTTCACCACCGACGGGTTGGCGCTGTAGGGCAGGTAGCCGTCCCACAGGTTTTCCCTGCGATCCCCTAGGACTGGAAGCCGTCCTTGCGATGCGTTCGCCGGGTCGCGCTTGGGCTGGCGGCCGATCATCTGCAACGCGATGTTGCCGGTGTCGGCGAGGATCAGGTTCTGTGCCGGGGCGACGTGGAACGATCCGGCGAGGATCGCCTCGTCCACGCTCTGGGCCTGCATCAGCTTCAGCGCGCCGGTCATCGTGGTGTCGCGCGGGTCGAGCGCGGTCCACGCCAGGGCCGCGACATGACCGGGCGGGGTGATGGTGGCGAGATCGAAGAGCCCGCCGGGAATGACCGGTCCGTTCTCGCTGAACCGCAGGGTGATGGTGATCGGCAGGGCGTCGGCGACCGAGATCACGCTGCGCCGGGTCTCGAAGGGGCGCGGCCCGTCGGGCGACACGTAGCTGTCCGGCGCGCCGTCCACCAGCCGTTCCAGCACGATGTCCTGATCGTCGAGATACGCGGTCGTCAGCCCCCAGCCCAGCTTGTCAGACCGCCCCAGCAGCATCGCGGGCACGCCGGGGATCGTGGCCCCGATCACGCCGCCCGACTGCAGGTTGATATGCGCAAGATAAAGCAGCGACGGCGCGCTGAGCCCCAGATGGGGATCGGCGGCCAGCAGGGTGCTGCCGGTGGCCGACCGCTCGGGCGCGACGGCCCAGGCGTTCGAGGCCGACGAGAACCCGCGCGGCGGCACCGGCCAGAGCAGGCCCATGTCCGCCTCGGCCGTCTGCACGGCCTGCGCCGGGGTGACGCCGGGCACCAGGCTGGCATAGTCCGGCAGGTCGACGACCGCGCTGCCCGGCACGTCGGGCAGGATGTCGCGCAACCGCTCGGGCGGCACCAGCAGCGAGGTCCGCGCCCGCAGCACCTCCGAGTTCAGGTGGTCGCTTAGTTGCAGGCCCATCAGCTTGAGCAGCGCGATCGAGTCGGCCGGCTGCCACGGCGCGATTTCCGGCGGGAACAGGAAGAACTCGGGGGCGCCGCGCCCCATGGCCTCCTGGTTGACCAGCGCAATCCAGGCATTGACCCCGGCGGAATAGGCCTCGAGCGCGGCCAGTGTCTCGGGCGACTGGGCGGCGACCGAGGATTGCGCGGCGCCGTAAAGGTCGAGCCGCCGCAGCAGGTCGTCGGTGCGGATGGTGGCACCGCCGAAGATCTCGGACAGCTTGCCCTGCGCGGTGCGCCGCAGCACCGTCATCTGCCACAGCCGGTCCTGTGCATGGACGAAGCCCAGCCCGTAGAAGCTGTCGGCGTCGGTCTGTCCCATCACATGGGGCACGTTGGCGGTGTCGCGCACGATCTCCAGCGGCGCAGTCAGGCCCGGCACCTCGTAGGAGGCCGAATACTCCGGCAGCGAGCGCGACAGGAAGAAGTAGAGCGCGATCAGCGCCAGCAGGCCAAGGCCCGCCAGCGCGAAAAAGGCCCGCAGAAGCCAGCGCAGAACGGTGCTCATCGCGGCTTCGCCTCCCCGGTCCCGATTACGGATAGATACGGGTGTATTTCGTGCCTTCCAGTGTCGCGCCCGCGATCAGGCCCGCCTGGCCGAAGATCATCGCCACGATGGGCTCGGTCGTCGTCGTGGTGTCGGCCGTGTAGGCCACGCCGGACGAGGCCACCGCCACCTCCAGGTCGCCGCCGACCGAGAACCCGGCAGACGAGCGGAACCGGGCCAGCGCGTCCTCGGTCAGGAAGAACAGCGCATGCGCATACTGCTGGGCGCCGATCTGCAGCCCGAAGCTGCCGGAGGCGGCGGCATAGTAATCCACCGTCGCGCCGCCGATCCGGAGCGCCCCGCGCCCGTAGGCGCCGCCGAAGCCGAGCCCGGCCTCGGTGATCAGCGGCATCATCAGGATGCCGACCGAGCGCGAGGCGAGGTCCTGCGCCCCGGGAACGTTCTGGTAGAGATAGGAAAAGGCCGCGTCGACGCGCGAGTCGATCTTCTGACCGCGGGCCTGGCTGCCCGAAACGGTGGTGCACCCTGCCGTGGCGGCGAGCGCGGGAAGGGCGGCGATCACGCCGCGCCGGGTCCAGCTGTGCTGCATCTGATCTGCCTCTTGTCCTGTGACGTGCCTCGACGCGCCTCTGGCGGGCGCTCTGCGACTGGTTCTACCCGATCTGGTGGTCGGTGTCAGCCCTGCCGCAACAGGCGGGCGGCTTTCGGCGCAAAATAGGTGAGGATGCCGTCGCAGCCCGCGCGCTTGAACGCCATCAGGCTTTCCAGCATCACCTTGTCGCCGTCGAGCCAGCCGCGTTCGGCCGCGCCACACAGCATCGCGTACTCGCCCGAGACCTGGTAGGCGTAGGTCGGCACGCCGAAGGCGTCCTTCACCCGGCGGCAGATATCGAGATAGGCCATCCCCGGCTTGACCATCACCATGTCGGCCCCCTCGCGCAGGTCGCGCTCGATCAGGCGCAGCGCCTCGTCCGAGTTGCCGGGGTCCATCTGGTAGGTCTTCTTGTCGCCCTTGAGCGCGCCCGACGCGCCGACCGCATCGCGGAACGGGCCGTAGAAGGCACTGGCGTATTTCGCGGCGTAGCTCAGGATCGTCACGTTGCGGTGCCCGGCGGCCTCCAGCGCGGTGCGGATCGCGCCGATCCGGCCGTCCATCATGTCCGACGGCCCGAGGATGTCGGCGCCCGCCTCGGCCTGCGCCAGCGCCATCTTCACCAGCGCCTCGACCGTCTCGTCGTTGACGATCTCGCCGTCGCGCACGATCCCGTCATGGCCGTTCGCGTTGTAGGGATCGAGCGCGATGTCGGTCATCACCGCGATGTCGGGCACCGCCGCCTTGATCGCGCGAATGGCGCGGTTCGACAGGTTCTCGGGGTTCCAGGCTTCCTCGCAGAGCTCGGTCTTCAGCGCCGGGTCGGTATAGGGAAAGAGGCAGATCGCCGGGATACCGAGCGCGTGGGCCTCGGCCGCGGCCTCGACCAGCCGGTCGATCGACAGGCGGTTGACCCCCGGCATCGAGGCGATCGGCTCCACCGTGTTCTCGCCGTCGCGCACGAAGACCGGCCAGATGAAATCGTCCACTGTCAGCGTGGTCTCGCGGGTCAGCGCCCGGAGCGCGCCGGAGGCGCGGGTGCGGCGGAAGCGCGTGGCGGGGAAGGGGGCCTGAATGGGGCGCATGGTCGTCTCCGGCTGGGCGGATGCCCGGTTCCGGCACCCTGCGGCAGAGGTGCCACGGTTTGCCGCCCATCTCAAGGCTGGGCTTCCTCCGGAGACACCGCTAAGGTCCGGGCAATTCGCGACAAGACGGGGACGCAGGCGTGGATCTCTACCTGACCGTGATCGAACTGATCGACACGCGCTCCTTCACGTCGATGTGGTTCTGGATCGTGCTGGCGGTCTTCTGGTCCACGATCAGCCATTTCGTCATGGGCGTGCCCTTCGACCTCGTGCAGCGCGCACAACGGCTCGGCGGCCAGACGCTGGAGGACGTGGCGACGCTGGCCCGGATCAACGCGACGCGGTTGCTCTATATCTCCGGGGCGGCGGGCCTGTTCCTGACCGGGGGCGCGGCCTGTTTCCTGACCATGCTGGCGCTGCTCGGCTTTCTCTACGGGATCGAGTTCTGCCAGGCGTTGTTCCTGCTGGCGCTGCCCTTCACTGTGGTGGGCTTCATCTCGCAGCGCACGGCCCGCCGGATCATCGGGGGCGAGAGCGAGGGCGAGCGCCTCGTCCGCCGCCTGAAGCGGCACCGGCTGACCGTCCAGATGGTCGGCGTGCTGTCGATCTTCATCACCGCGTTCTGGGGCATTTTCCACGCGATGAGCGTCACGGTCCTCGGCGGCTGACACCCGGCGGCCCGAGCCCTGTTGACACCACCCTCCGCTGGGGTAAGTCGCCCGGCATGACCGCAGCCCGAAATGTCCTCACCGTCTCCGGCGCGCCCGAAGGGTTCGACGCGCGGCTTCTGCTCGACGAGCGCGCCCGCGCCGCCGGGCCGGTCCTGTTCGTGGCGCGCGACGACAAGCGCCTCGACGCCATGCGGCGGGCGCTGACGGTCTTCGCGCCCGAGGTGCCGGTGCTCGATTTCCCGGCCTGGGACTGCCTGCCGTTCGACCGGGTGTCGCCCAACCCCGACATCGCCGCCGCGCGCATGGCGACGCTGGCCGCGCTGGCCGGGGGCGTGCCCGCGGGGCTGGTGGTGCTGACCACGCTGAACGCACTGACCCAGCGGGTTCCGGCGCGCGACGTGGTCGCGGGCGCGAGCTTCTCGGCGGTGGTCGGGCGGCGGCTGGACCTCGACGCGCTCCGGGCCTTCCTCGTGCGGATGGGCTTCACGCAGGCGCCGACCGTGGTCGAGCCGGGCGACTACGCGGTGCGCGGCGGCATCGTCGACATCTACCCGCCGGGCGAGACCGGGCCGGTGCGGCTGGACCTCTTCGGCGACGTGCTCGACGGCATCCGCCGCTTCGATCCCGAGACCCAGCGCAGCGCCGGGACGCTCGACCGCGTGGACCTGTCGCCGGTCTCGGAGATCGTGCTCGACGAGGCCGCGATCACCCGCTTCCGCCAGACCTACCGGATCGAGTTCGGCGCGGCGGGCACGGACGATCCGCTCTACGAGGCGATCAGCGCAGGCCGCAAGCACGCGGGCATGGAGCACTGGCTGCCGTTCTTCCACGAGCACCTCGACACGCTGCTGGCCTACCTGCCGGAGGCGAGCGTCATGCTCGACGACCAGACCGGCGCGGCCCATGCCGCCCGCTGGGAGGGCATCGCGGACCAGTACGAGACCAGGCGCCTCGCCCTAGGCCAGAAGGGGCGGATGGACACGGTCTACAAGCCCTGTCCGCCGGACCAGCTCTACCTCGACGAGGCCGCGCTGGCCGAGGCGCTGGCCCCGCACCGCGTCCTGCGCCTGTCGGTCCTGCCGCAGCCGACCGGTCTGGGGGTGATCGACGCGGGCGGGCGCCTGGGGCGGTCCTTCGCGCCCGAGCGGCAGCAGGAAAAGCTGAACCTCTTCGACGAACTCGCCAAGCACATCCGCACCCGTGCGAAAACCGGACAGGTGGTCATCGCGTCGTGGTCCGAAGGCGCGCGCGAGCGGCTCGCGGGGCTGCTCGACGATCACGGCGTGGCGGGCGCGACCCCGCTCCCGGACATGCGCGCCCTGCCGGCGGGGCGCGGCGGCGTCTACCTCGTGGTCTGGCCGCTGGAACAGGGGTTCGAGGCCCCCGACAAGGGCGCGGGCGCGCTGACCGTCATTTCCGAGCAGGACGTTCTGGGCGACCGGCTGATCCGGGCCCCGAAGAAGCGCCGCAAGGCCGAGAACTTCCTCGCCGAGGCCGACAGCCTCAGCCCCGGCGACCTGGTGGTGCATGTCGAACATGGCGTCGGCCTCTACAAGGGGCTCGAAACCGTCACCGCGATGGGCGCGCCGCACGAGTGCCTGCACCTCGAATACGCGGGCGGCGACCGGCTGTACCTGCCGGTCGAGAACATCGAGCTTCTCAGCCGCTTCGGCCATGAGCAGGGCCTGCTCGACAAGCTGGGCGGCGGGGCTTGGCAGGCCAAGAAGGCTCGCCTGAAGGAGCGCATCCGCCAGATGGCGGATCGGCTGATCCGCATTGCCGCCGAACGCGCGCTGCGCCGCGCCCCGGTGCTGGAGCCGCCGCCCGACATGTGGGAGGAGTTCGCCGCCCGCTTCCCCTACCAGGAAACCGACGACCAGCTATCGGCCATCGCGGACGTGCTGGGCGACCTGTCCTCTGGCCAGCCGATGGACCGCCTGATCGTGGGCGACGTGGGCTTCGGCAAGACCGAGGTCGCGATGCGCGCGGCCTTCGTCGCGGCCCTTTCGGGGGTGCAGGTGGCGGTGATCGCGCCGACAACGCTGCTGGCGCGCCAGCACTACCAGAGCTTCGCGGAACGCTTCAGGGGCTTTCCGCTAGAGGTGCGCGCGCTGTCGCGCTTCGTGCCCGCCAGCGCCGCCGCCGATACCCGCAAGCGGCTGGCGGCAGGCTCGGTCGATATCGTGGTCGGCACCCATGCGCTGCTGGCCAAGACCGTCAGCTTCCACAACCTCGGCCTGCTGATCATCGACGAGGAACAGCACTTCGGCGTCGCCCACAAGGAGCGGCTGAAGGACCTGCGCACCGATATCCACGTCCTGACCCTGACCGCGACCCCGATCCCGCGCACGCTGCAACTGTCGCTGTCGGGCGTGCGCGACCTGTCGATCATCGGCACGCCCCCGGTCGACCGCCTCGCGATCCGGACCTATGTCAGCGAGTTCGACGCGGTCACCATCCGCGAGGCGCTGCTGCGCGAGCATTACCGGGGCGGGCAGTCCTTCTACGTCGTGCCCCGCATCGCCGACCTGCCCGAAATCGAGGAGTTCCTGCGCGAGCAGGTGCCCGAGGTCAGCGTCGTGGTGGCGCATGGCCAGATGGCGGCGGGCGATCTCGACGACCGCATGAACGCCTTCTACGACGGCAAGTACGACGTGCTGCTGGCCACGACCATCGTCGAGTCGGGCCTCGACATCCCGACCGCCAACACGATGATCGTGCACCGCGCCGACATGTTCGGCCTCGCCCAGCTCTACCAGATCCGCGGGCGGGTCGGGCGCTCGAAGACGCGGGCCTATGCCTATCTGACCACCAAGCCGCGCGGCAAGCTGACCCCCGCCGCCGAGAAGCGCCTGCGCGTGCTCGGCAGCCTCGACACGCTGGGGGCGGGCTTCACGCTGGCGAGCCAGGACCTCGACATCCGGGGCGCGGGCAACCTGCTGGGCGAGGAACAGTCGGGCCAGTTCCGCGAAGTGGGCTACGAGCTGTACCAGCAGATGCTAGAGGAGGCGATTGCCCGCCTGAAGTCCGGCGACGGCGAGGGACTGATCGACGACGACGGCCAGTGGGCCCCGCAGATCAACCTCGGCGTGCCGGTGCTGATCCCGGAGGACTACGTGCCCGACCGGGACGTGCGCCTCGGCCTCTACCGGCGCCTGTCGCACCTGACGACCAAGGTCGAACTGGAAGGTTTCGCGGCCGAACTGATCGACCGCTTCGGCCCCGTGCCGAAGGAGGTCAACTGGCTGTTGCTCGTGCTCCGGATCAAGGCGATGTGCAAGCGGGCAGGGATCGCCAAGCTGGACGCCGGGCCGAAGGGCGGCACGATCCAGTTCCACAACGACCGCTTCGCGAACCCGGCGGGCCTCGTGACGTTCCTCGAGGCCCAGAAGGGGCTGGCGAAGATCAAGGACAACAAGATCGTCGTCCGCCGCGACTGGGTGAAGGACAGCGACCGGATCAAGGGCGCCTATGCCGTCGCGCGCGACCTCGCCGAACAGGCGCGCGCCGCCGAGAAGGCGAAGAAACCGGCGAAGGCGGGGTAGGGCGGCTCAGCGCCCTTCCGCATCCGGCACCAGCCGGAAGATCCCGAGCGCCAGCGCGCTGAACACCAGCGCGCCCAGCGCCTGCGGCGCCGCCGTGCCGTCGAAGGCCTGTCCCAGACCCGCCCCCAGCGCGCCGCCCGCCAGCGTGGCAATCGCCCCCATGACGCTGGCCGCGGTGCCCGCGATATGGCCCATCGGTTGCATCGCCAGCGCGTTCAGGTTGCCGATCACGAAGCCGACCATGCCGAAGATGGTGACGATCCAGGCCACGTAGACCGGGAAGCCCGCACCCGGTCCCAGCACCTCGGACGACAGGAGCGCCCAGGCCAGCGCCGCGCAGATCACCTGGCTCAGCAGGGCGCCCCGGATCAGCCGCCGCATCCCGAAGCGCACGACGATGGCCGCGTTGATCAGCGAGGGCAGCGCCGAGACCAGCGCGATGGTGGCGAAGATCCACGGGAAATCCGCGTTGCGGCCGTAGGTGATGTCGAACACCGGTTGCACGGTCGCGATGGTCGCGAAGAGCAGGGCGAAGACGAAGCTCTGCACCACGATAGACAGGAAAACGATGCGGTGGGTGACGACCTCGACCGTGGCCGAGATCAGCGCGCCGATCCGGAAGGGCCGCCGCGCCGGGCGGGGCAGGGTCTCTTCCTGCCGGAGGGTCAGCCAGCCGACGGAGACCAGCGAGAAGGCGAAGAAGGCAAGGAAGATCGCCCGCCAGCCGAAGCCCGCGATGATGGCCGAGCCGATCAGCGGCGCCACGGCGGGAAACAGCGTGAAGATCATCATGGCGAAGGACACGATCCGCGCCATCTGCCGCCCTTCGTAGAGGTCGCGCACGATGGCCAGCGCCACGACGCGCGGGCCGGCGGCCCCGAGGCCCTGCAACACCCGGCCCAGCAGGACCGCCTCCAGCGACGGCCCGGACCACGCGATCAGCGCCCCCGAGATGTAGAGCGCCGCGCCGCCGAGGATCACCGGCTTGCGCCCGAAACTGTCGCTGAGCGGCCCGGTGACGAAGGTCCCGAGCCCCATCCCCAGCACGAAGGCCGCGATGATGAGCTGGGCGCGGTTCGGCGCGTCCGGCGTCAGTTCGCGCGTGATCTCGGGCAGGGCGGGCAGCATCGCGTCGATGGAGAACGCGACCGAGGCGAAGAGCATGCCCGTCAGCGCGATGAACTCGGCCTGGCTCAGCTTCGGTCGCGGGCGCAGCGGGGTGTCGACGGTCGCGGTCATGCCTCGTCCTCCGGCTGGGCGCGCAATTGCTCGGTGATCTCGTCGATGACCTGGATCCAGGTCTCGGCGGGCTGGGCGCCTTGCAGGACATGGCGGTTCGCGATGATGAAGCAGGGCAAGCCGCCGACGCCGCGCGCCCGGGCATGGCGGTCGCGCTGCGCGATGGCCTCGGCATCCGTGTCGGTGGCGAAGAGACGGCGCAGCATCTCGGCGTCGAGGCCGATCCCGGTGCCGATCCCGATCAGCGTATCGACGTCGCCGATGTCCTTGCCCTCGGAAAAGAACGCCCGGAACACCGCCGCGACCGCAGCCGTCTGCCGCCCTTCCAGCCCGGCCCAGTGGATCAGCCGGTGGGCGTTCAGGGTGTTGGGCTGGCGGGCGATGCCGCCAAGGTCGGCGTCGAGCCCCAGCGCCTCGATCCGGTCGACGATGGGCTGGTAGGCGCGCAGAAGCCCCGCGTCGCCGAATATCAGTTGCAGGTAATCCTGCCTGTCCCTGCCGCCCGGGGGCATGTCGGGGTTCAGCTGGAACGGGTGCCACTCGATGACGAAGGGATGGTCTGGCCGGGCCTCCAGCGCGCGGTCGAGCTCCGCCTTGCCGATCAGGCACCACGGGCAGACGGGATCGGACAGGATATCAAGCTTGACCATGGCGGGCCTCGATCAGGGTGCGCAGGGCCCGGCGGTCCAGCTTGCCATTGCCGCCCCTCGGCAGGGCGTCGACATGCGCGAAGACGCGCGGCTGCTTGTAGCGGGCGAGTGTCCGGGTTCCATGCGCCGCAAGCTGCGCGCTGTCAATCTCGGCCCCGGTGTATCCGAGCGCGATCAGGGTCGTATCCGCGCGCAGGGTGATCTCCACCGCTGCACAGGCGGTCAGGCCCGGCAGGTCGGCGAAGGCCGCCTCGATCTCGACCGGCGAGACCCGGAACCCGCCCGCGGTCAGCATCCCGTCGCGCCGCCCGAGATGGGTGATGACCCCCTCGGCATCGGCGACCGCCATGTCCCCGGTCAGGAACCAGTCAGGCGTCAGGTGCCGTGCGGTCGCTTCCGGCTGGTCGAGGTAACCGAGGAAGAGGCCCGGATCACCGCGCCCGACCGCCAGTTGCCCGGGCGTGCCCACCGGAACGGGGCGGTTGTCCTCGTCCAGCACCGCGATGCGGCGGCCGGGTTGCGGGCGGCCGATGGCCCCGCGCGGCACGCGGATGCCCGGCGCGCCCGAGATGAAGGTCGAGCACTCGGTCATGCCGATCGCCTCGTGGATCTCGGTGCCGGTGGCCGCGCGCCACGCTTCGCGTATCGGGTCAGGAAGCTTCTCCCCGGCGCTCAGGCCATGTCTCAACTGCGGGGCGCATCCCTTGCGCCAGTGTCGCAGGACCTGCCGGTAAACCCCCGGCACGGCTGCGAAAATCGTGGCCTTCGCCGCGTCGATCACTTCAGGCAACGCCTCAACCGGCACGCCTTCGGCAACGACGACGGCGGTTGAACCGCGGCTCCACGGGTCGAGCAGACCGACCCCCAGCGTGTAGCTCCAGTTGAAGGCCCCGGCGTGCAGAACCCGGTCGCCGGGCCGCAGCCCGAGCCAGCCGTCATGCATCATCCGCCGCGCCCGGATCGCTCGGTGCGCGTGCGCCACGGGACGCGGCGTGCCGCCCGACCCGGAGGTGAAGAGCACGTATCCCAGCCGCTCCGGATCGCCGAGGATCGGTGTCCCGGGCGGACCCGCCATCCCGCGCCGCAGGTCGGCGAGACCCAGCACCGGTCCCCGGAACTCGCCGGGCAGGGCGACGCCCCCGGCCGCCAGCACGAGGTCGGGACGCAGGGCCGCCGCCAGCTTCGTCACCTCCGTCTCGGTCAGACCCTGCGCGGTCGGGACGGGCGCCAGGCCGGCGGCGAGACAGGCGAGGAAGGCCACCGGAAACTCGACCGTGTTGCCCAGCCGGAAGAGGACGCGCGCGCCCGGCGGCAGCTCGAGACCGCTCAGGGTCCCGGCGAGACCCAGCACCGCGCCCTCCAGCCGCGCGAAGGTCCAGGTGTCGGCCTGCGCGCCGCCGACCACCTCCAGCGCCACGGCCTCCGGCGTCGCACGACCGGCCGCCAGCACGTCCGCGGCCGCGTTGTAGGGGGCAGGGCAGCGCGGCGGCGGCCCGAAATCGAAGAGGCTCTCCATCGCTTCGGGCTAGGCCGCGGGCCCGACAGTTGCAAGTCTCGCGGAAAGGCGCGACAACCTCGGCTCATGGATGACACCCGCGAACCTTCCCTGATCCGGCTGGCACGCGCCTCGGGCGAGGGCGGCCCCGTAGAGCCGCTGAACCTCGGAGAGCGCGTCCGCGACCTGCGCAAGGCGCGCGGCTGGACGCTGGAGCAGGCCGCGAAACAGGCCGGGCTGGCGCGCTCGACGCTGTCGAAGATCGAGAACGGGCAGATGTCGCCGACCTACGACGCGCTGAAGAAGCTGGCGACCGGGCTCGACATCCCGATCCCACAGCTCTTCACGCCGCCGCGCGAGGCGCAGGTGACCGGGCGGATGACCACGACGAAGGCCGGGCAGGGCGAAGCGCATCCGACCTCGACCTACGAGCACGAGATCCTCGCGGGCGGGCTGACGCGCAAGGCCATGCTGCCATACCGCGCCCGCATCCGCGCCCGCAGCTTCGACGAGTTCGAGGGCTGGGTGCGCCATGACGGCGAGGAATTCCTCTACGTGCTGACCGGGGCGATCCGCCTGATCACCGAGTTCTACGAGCCGATCGAGATGCGCCGGGGCGACAGCGCCTATTACGACGCCACCATGGGCCATAACGTGATCTCGGTGTCCGAGGACGATGCGACGATCCTGTGGGTCACGCTGGTTCAGCGCGATTAGGGCGCCTCTTGGCGGCGGTCACGGCCCCCGGATCAGGCCATCTGTTCCGCTGATAATCAATATTATGTTAAAAAAGTATCCGAGGAGAGATCCGGCGGGTGCGCGAATCTTCTTTTCCGCTCATCCCGGATCGGTTAGCACCTCAGTCTATCCCTTTGACGCGATACGAAGACCCGCCGAATGACCACGATTCTTGTTCTCAACGGTCCGAACCTGAACCTGCTCGGCACCCGCCAGCCGGAGATTTACGGCAAGACGACGCTCGCCGATATCCGCGCGATGCTCGAAGCGCATGGGGCCCGGCTGGGGTTCACCATCGAGTTCGAACAGTCGAACCACGAGGGCGTGATGATCGATCTGCTGCACGCCGCGCGCGGGCGCGTCGCGGGCGTCGTTCTGAACGCGGGCGCGTATACGCATACCTCCGTCGCGCTGCGGGACGCGATCTCGTCGACCGAGCTTCCGGTCGTCGAGGTGCACCTGTCGAACATCCACGCCCGCGAGGCGTTCCGCCACGTCAGCCACATCGCACCCGTCGCCCTCGGCCAGATCGCGGGCTTCGGACCGATCTCCTACACGCTGGCGCTCGATGCGCTCGCCGCCCATATCGGCCGAGAACGGGGCTGATCATGGCTGGGGTGTTGGAGCATCTGAAGCGGATCGTCGCTGCCACCTCGGTCGAAGAAGTCTGGGACAGCCACATCCGGCAGATGGCCAGCTATGGTTTCGACCGGGCGCTCTACGGGTTCACCCGGTTCCGGACCGGCAACCTCGAAGGCGATTTCGGCGATACGCTGGTGCTGTCGAACCACCCGCCGTCCTACGTGAAGGCGTTCTTCTCGCAGAAGCTCTACCTCGCCAGCCCGATGCTGGTCTGGTCGCAGCACAACGTCGGCGCGCAATCCTGGGGCTGGATCGCCAAGGCGCTGGAGGACGGCACGCTGCCGCCCGAGGCCCGCAAGGTCCATGCGCTGAACGCCTCCTACGGGATCACCGCCGGCTACACGATCAGCTTCCAGCCCACCGCCTCGGGGCGCTCGCTGGCGGTGATCGGGCTGGCCGCGCGCGAAGGCCTGACCCAGCGCGACGCGGACGAGATCTGGGCCCGGCACGGCACCGACATCGAACTTCAGAACGCGGTGATGAACCTGAAGGTCGCCGCCCTCCCCCAGAACCAGCGCCGCAAGCTGACCGAACGTCAGCGCGAGGTGCTCGAATGGGTCGCCGACGGCAAGACCACGCAGGATATCGCCGTGCTGGTCGGCCTGACCAAGGCGACGGTGGAAAAGCACCTGCGGCTGGCCCGCGAGGTGCTCGACGTCGAGACCACCGCGCAGGCGGTCCTGAAGGCATCGATCCAGAACCAGATCTTCCTGTTCGAGGGTCCGGACTCGCTTCCGACGACCTGAGGCCGCTGCCGGGCGCCTCCGACTATGCGTTCAGGTAAGGAATGCCTTACTTTCGACTTCGGCGTTAACGGCTCATACAGCATGTGTTCCGCCCGTCTGCATCGCGGTCGGACGGGATCAGGCCTTGCTGTTCTGACCCCTATTTTCACGGAACAGCGGAGTCTCGTGCACCCCCGGGAAACCGGTCTCCGATGGAGAGGGAAATTACCGCCCTCTCCATCGGAATCTTCCTTAAAATCAATCTCTTTTGCCTGGTCCCTGACCTTGCGCCTCAGCCTCGGGCGCGCACGAAAAAGGGGGCCTTCCGGCCCCCTCGATCGCGGTTCGCAGCTCGGGCGTGGCTCAGCCCTTCAGGGTCTTGGCCACTTCCGCTGCGAAATCCTCTTCTTCCTTCTCGATGCCCTCGCCGACTTCCATCCGCACGAAGCCGGTGATCTCGACGCCGGCTTCCTTGGCGGCGGCCTCGACGGTCAGGTCCGGGTTGATCACGAAGGCCTGGCCCAGCAGAGTGACTTCCGAGAGGAACTTCTTCATCCGGCCTTCGATCATCTTCTCGATGACCGCGTCCGGCTTGCCGCTCTCGCGGGCCTGCTCGGTCAGGACGGTGCGCTCGCGCTCGATCAGCGACGGGTCGAGGTCCGCGGCGCCCAGCGAGGCCGGGTTGACGGCGGCGACGTGCATCGCGATCTGGCGGCCGATGCCGGTGTCGGCGCCCTTCAGCGCGACGAGCACGCCGATCTTGCCCATGCCGTCGGCAGCCGCGTTGTGCACGTAGGTCACGACGGTGTCGCCGGTCAGCTTGGCCATGCGGCGCAGGGCCATGTTCTCGCCGATCTTGGCGATCGCGTCGGTCAGCGTGGTCTCGACGGTCTTGCCGTCAACCTCGGCGGCCTTCAGTGCGTCGACGTCGGACACGCCAAGGGCGGTCTGCGCGAACTTCGCGACCATGCCCTGGAATTCGGCGTTCTTGGCGACGAAGTCGGTTTCCGAGTTCACCTCGACGGCCACGGCGGTGCCGCCGTCGACGGCGACGGCCACGAGGCCCTCGGCCGCGGTGCGGCCCGATTTCTTGGCGGCTTTCGCCAGACCCTTGGTGCGCAGCCAGTCGACCGCGGCCTCCATGTTGCCGTCGGTTTCGGTCAGCGCCTTCTTGGCATCCATCATGCCGGCGCCGGTCATCTCGCGCAGTTCTTTCACCAACGCAGCGGTAATCGCCATCTGGGGTCTCCTTGAACATGTGACGGGCGCGATGTGCCCGTCCAAAGTCTCATTTCCATGACAGGACCGGGCCCGCGCGGGGCCCGGCCTCGATCGGTGCAGGCTGGGGGCCTCAGGCCTCGGCGGCGTCGC
>JAUHZL010000375.1 GCA_030425945.1 Alphaproteobacteria bacterium
GGCGGCCCCGGCTTCTCGACGCGGTCGAGGCCGCACAGGGGCCGGTCGCCACCTATGTCTCGAACGCGGGCGTTCCGGCGCGGGTGCGCGGCGACATGCTGGACCTGACCCCCGAGAACTTCGATTTCACGCTGGGCGTGAACCTGCGCGGGGCCTTCTTCCTGGCGCAGGAGGTCGCGCGCCGGATGCTGGCGCAGGACCACCCGCATTACCGCAGCCTGATGTTCGTGACCTCGGTCAGCGCCGAGATGGCCTCGCCCGAGCGCGCCGAGTACTGCCTGTCGAAGTCGGGTGCCGCGATGATGGCCCGCCTCTTCGCGCTGCGCCTCGCGGGCCACGGCATCGGCGTCTTCGACCTCCGGCCCGGCATCATCGAGACCGCGATGACCGCCGGGGTCCGCGACGCCTATACCGCGCGGATCGAGGGCGGCCTCGTGCCCGCCCGCCGCTGGGGCACGCCCGGTGATATCGGCGCGGCGGTCCTGCCGCTCGCGCGCGGCGAGATGGCCTTTGCCACCGGGGCCGCGATTCCGCTCGACGGCGGGCTGTCCATTCCCCGCCTCTGACTGTCCGAGGATGCCATGACGCAAGACTACGACTTCATCATCATCGGCGGCGGCTCGGCCGGGTCGGTCCTGGCCGGACGGCTGAGCGAGGATCCCGCCCTGCGCGTCCTGCTGCTGGAAGCGGGCGGCAGCGACCGTCACCCGTTCTACCACCTGCCCGCGGGCTTCGCGAAGATGACCAAGGGCATCGGGTCCTGGGGCTGGGAGACCGTGCCGCAGCGCCACATGAAGGGCCGCATCTTCAACTACACGCAGGCCAAGGTCATCGGCGGCGGCTCGGCGATCAACGCGCAGATCTACACGCGCGGCAACGCGCTCGACTACGACGAGTGGCGCCAGCGCGGCTGCGACGGCTGGGGCTACGACGACGTCCTGCCCTATTTCCGCAAGGCCGAGGACAACGACACCTGGGACAACCGCTACCATGGCAAGGGCGGGCCGCTGGGGGTGTCGAAGCCCATCGCGCCGCTCCCGATCTGCGAGGCCTATTTCGAGGCCGCCGCCGCCCTCGGCATCCCGCACACCGAGGACGTGAACGGCGAGACGCAGGCGGGAACCGCCTATTACCAGCTGACCCAGCGCAATGCCCGCCGTTCGTCGGCGGCGATGGCCTATGTCGCGCCGAACCGGCACCGCGCCAACCTGACCGTGCGGCTGGGCGCGCAGGTCCGCCGCCTGCTCGTCGAGCGGCACCGCGTCACGGGCGTCGAGATGATCGACGGCACCCGCCTCATGGCCGCGGCCGAGGTGCTGCTGGCCTCCGGCGCGATCGGCTCGCCCCGCCTGCTGCAACTGTCGGGCATCGGGCCGGGCGATCACCTGCACGGGCTGGGCGTGCCGGTCGTGCTCGACCAGCCGCAGGTCGGCGAGAACCTGCAGGACCACCTCGACCTCTACTGCATCTGCGAGGTCTCGGGTCCGCACACCTATGACCGGTACGCCAAGCCGCACATGGCCGCGCTGGCGGGCCTGCAATACCTGCTGACCCGCAAGGGGCCGGTCGCCTCGTCCCTGTTCGAGACCGGCGGCTTCTGGTTCGCCGACCCCGACGCGCGCTCGCCCGACCTGCAGTTCCACCTCGGGCTCGGGACCGGGATCGAGAAGGGCGTGCAGGCGATGCCGCAGGGGGGCGTCACGCTGAACTCGTGCTACCTGCGCCCGCGCTCGCGCGGCACGGTGCGGCTCGGCTCGTCCGACCCCGCGACGGCGCCGCTGATCGACCCGAACTACCTGCAGGACCCGCAGGACCACGAGATGTCCATTCGCGGCCTGAAGCTGACGCAGGCGATCCTGTCGCAGGCGCCGCTGAAGCCCTTCATCAAGGCCGAGCGCCTGCCCGGACCGGACGTCAAGACCGATCAGGACTACTACGACTTCATCTGCGAACACTCGAAGACCTCGCACCATTGCGCGGGCACCTGCCGGATGGGCAGCGACCCGGAGGCCGTGGTGGACACCCGGCTGCGGCTGAACGGCCTCGACGGGCTCAGGATCGTGGACAACTCGATCATGCCGACCGTCATCTCCTCCAACACCAACGCTGCGGCGATCATGATCGGCGAAAAGGCCGCCGACATGATCCGCGCCGATCACGGGATCTGAGACATGCGCCTGCCCACGCTTTCCGGCTCGATCGAGGACTACCGCCTGACCGGCACGCCGCTGGTGCCGCGCGCGCCCCGGCATCCTTTCACCCGCACCGCCTTTGCCGCCGCCCACGTGGTCAGCGACCCGCTGGCCGAGCGTGACCCCTGGGTCGGCCCGCCCGCCGTGGACTGGGCGGCGACGCTGCGCTTCCGGCACGGGCTCTGGGACCAGGGGCTGGGTCTGGCCGAGGCGATGGACACCGCGCAGCGCGGCATGGGCGTCGATTGGCCGACCGCGCGCGAGCTGATCCGCCGCACGATGGCCGAGGCGAAGGCGCACCCGCTCAAGCCCTGCGTCGCCTGCGGGGCCGGGACCGACCAGATGCCCGCGGGCGTCCTGCCCACCCGGGACACCATCCTCGCCGCCTATGCCGAGCAGATGGAGGCGATCGAGGCCGCCGGCGGCCAGATCATCCTGATGGCGACCCGCGCGCTGCCCGCGATGGCGGCGACGCCCGACGATTACGCCCATGTCTACGACACCCTTCTGGCGCAGGCCGCCCAGCCGGTGATCCTGCACTGGCTCGGGGACATGTTCGACCCGGCGCTGACCGGCTACTGGGGCGGCCGCGACGTGGACGAGGCGACCGGGATCGTGCTGGACCTGATCGGGCGCAACCGGGCCAAGGTGGACGGCATCAAGATCAGCCTCCTCGACCAGGCCCACGAGGAGGCGTTCCGCGCCCGCCTGCCGGAGGGCGTGCGGCTCTATACCGGCGACGATTTCAACTACGCCCCGCTGATCGAGGGCGACGGCACCCACCACTCGCACGCGCTGCTGGGCATCTTCGCCGCCATCGCCCCCGCCGCTGCGCAGGCGCTGGAGGCGCTGGCCGCGGGCGACCGCGCGACCTACCACGCGCTGCTGGCCCCGACCGTGCCGCTCAGCCGCGAGATCTTCCGCGCGCCGACCCGGTTCTACAAGGCGGGCATCGCCTTCCTCGCCTG
>JAUHZL010000376.1 GCA_030425945.1 Alphaproteobacteria bacterium
GGCTGGAGGTGATGCAGGACATGCTGCGCGAGCGGCCCGAGACGCGGGTGGTCGTGGTCACCGCGAACGGCTCGATCAACAAGGCGGTCGAGGCGATGCGGATGGGCGCGCACGACTTCCTCGTGAAACCCTTCGACGAGACCCGCTTCCTCGCCGCCGTCGAGAACGCGCTGGCCGACGCGCCGCGCAAGACGCCCTCGCCCAGGACCGACCGCACGATGCGGGCGCTGTCGTCCTTCGTCGGCACCTCGGGCCCGATGCAGGACATCTATTCCCGCATCGCCTCGGTCAGCCGGTCGATGGCGACCGTCTTCATCACCGGCGAGTCGGGTACCGGCAAGGAGCTCTGCGCGCAGGCGGTCCACGACGCCTCGAACCGGGCCGACAAGCCCTTCGTGCCGCTGAACTGCGGCGCGATCCCGACCGACCTGCTGGAATCCGAGGTCTTCGGCCACCTGAAGGGCTCGTTCACCGGCGCGATCCAGGACAAGCCCGGCGCGGCGCAGGCGGCGGACGGCGGCACGCTGTTCCTCGACGAGATCTGCGAGATGGACATGAACCTGCAGACCAAGCTGCTGCGATTCCTGCAGACCTCGACGATCCAGCCGGTCGGCGCGACGCGGGCGCGCAAGGTCAACGTGCGGATCATCTGCGCCACCAACCGCAACCCGCTGGAAGAGGTCCGGCGCGGCCGCTTCCGCGAGGACCTGTACTACCGCCTGCACGTCGTGCCGATCCACCTGCCGCCGCTGCGCGACCGGGGCGAGGACGTGCTGCTGCTGGCGCGCGACGCGCTGACCCGCTTCTCGCGCGAGGAGGGGCGTGCCTTCACCGATCTCGCCCCCGACGTGCGCGAGATGTTCCGCCGCCTGCCCTGGCCCGGCAACGTGCGGCAACTGATGAACGTGCTGCGCAACATCGTGGTGCTGCACGACGACCAGGTGGTGACGCGCGCGATGCTGCCGCCCGAGATCCTCGACGCCTGGGCGACGGTGACCGGGGCCGCGCCCGCACCCGGCGCGGCCGCGCCCGACCCGGCGGGGCCCGCACCGGTCAACGCGCTCGACGCGCTGATGGGGCTGTCGCTGGCCGAGATCGAGCGGCAGGTGATCGAGCACGCGATCTCGACGCATGGCGGCTCGATCCCCAAGGCGGCGCGGATGCTGGAGGTCTCGCCTTCGACGATCTACCGCAAGCGGGAAAGCTGGAAGGGCCGGGACTGAGGGCGCCGGGCCGGTTTCAGGTGAACTGCTCCGAGATCAGCCGTTCCTCCAGCCCATGACCGGGATCGAACAGGATGCGGTGCGAGATCGCCGGTTCGCTGGCGATGTCCACGATCACCACGTCGCGGACCGAGCGCGAGTCGGCATCCGCCATCACCGGGCGCTTGCCGGGCTCCAGCACCTCGAACCGGACCTTCGCCGCCTTCGGCAAGAGCGCGCCGCGCCAGCGCCGGGGCCGGAACGCGGCCATCGCCGTCAGCGCCAGCACGTCCGCGCCGATCGGCAGGATCGGCCCGTGCGCCGAGTAGTTGTAGGCGGTGGACCCCGCGGGCGTCGCCACCAGCGCGCCGTCGCACACGAGCTCCGGCAGGCGCAGCTTGCCGTCGACGTAGATGCGCAGCTTGGCGGCCTGCGGCCCGGCGCGCAGCAGCGAGACCTCGTTGATCGCCAGCGCCTCGTGATGGGTGCCGTTCGCGGTGACCGCCTGCATCCGGAGCGGGTTCAGCACCTCCTCCTGCGCCGCCGCCAGCCGTCCGGTCAGCCCGGTCTCGGCGTATTCGTTCATCAGGAAGCCGATGGTGCCGCAGTTCATGCCGTAGACCGGCGCGGGCAGCGCCTGGGTGGCGTGCAGGGTCTGCAACATGAACCCGTCGCCGCCCAGCGCCACGATCACGTCGGCGGTCTCGGGCAGGGTCTGGCCATAGCGCCCGGTCAGCGCGCGCAGCGCCTCCTGCGCGACGGGCGCGGGCGAGGCCAGGAAGGCGATGCGGTCACGGACGGGCATGGGGCCTCCCGGCAGGTTTCCCGACCAGACTGCACCGGCGCAAAAACGAAACACAAGCGCCCGAGGCGCGCGGCGTGACCCGATTCAAGATCATTATGCCGTTTTCGAGCCTTTTGACCTTGGGGGTTATGCTCTAGATGGTCGCCAAACCCGTGATCCCGCCCGAAGGAGACCGCGCCATGAACGCCCCGATGACCCGTGACAGCGGCTTTTTCACCGAAAGCCTCGCCGACCGCGACCCCGAGATCTTCGCCGCGATCGGCCAGGAGCTGGGCCGCCAGCGCGACGAGATCGAGCTGATCGCCTCGGAGAACATCGTCTCTGCCGCCGTGATGGCCGCGCAGGGCTCGGTGATGACCAACAAGTACGCCGAGGGCTATCCCGGCAAGCGCTACTACGGCGGCTGCCAGTACGTCGACATCGCCGAGGAGCTGGCGATCGAGCGCGCCAAGCAGCTCTTCGGCTGCGGCTTCGCCAACGTGCAGCCGAACTCGGGCAGCCAGGCCAACCAGGGCGTGTTCACCGCGCTGCTGCAGCCCGGCGATACCATCCTCGGGATGAGCCTCGACGCGGGCGGGCACCTGACCCACGGCGCCAAGCCGAACCAGTCGGGCAAGTGGTTCAACGCGGTGCAGTACGGCGTGCGGCGCGACACGCTCGACATCGACTACGACCAGATCGCGGCGCTCGCGGCCGAGCACAAGCCGAAGATGATCATCGCGGGCGGCTCGGCCATTCCGCGGGTCATCGACTTCGCCCGGATGCGCGAGATCGCCGACACCGTCGGCGCGTGGCTGCTGGTGGACATGGCGCATTTCGCGGGCCTCGTGGCGACGGGGGCCTACCCCTCGCCCTTCCCGCACGCGCACGTGGCGACCACGACCACCCACAAGACCCTGCGCGGCCCGCGCGGCGGCATGATCCTGACCGATGACGAGGCGGTGGCGAAGAAGGTCAACAGCGCCATCTTCCCCGGCATCCAGGGCGGCCCGCTGATGCACGTGATCGCCGCCAAGGCCGTGGCCTTCGGCGAGGCGCTGCGCCCCGAGTTCAAGACCTACATCGAGCAGGTCGTCGTGAACGCGCAGGCGCTGGCGGACCAGCTGATGAAGGGCGGGCTCGACATCGTCACCGGCGGCACCGACA
>JAUHZL010000377.1 GCA_030425945.1 Alphaproteobacteria bacterium
TCATCGACCCGATGGCCGCGACGGCGAACACGCCGTTCATGTAGCCGAGCGTGATGACCGCGGGCAGCAGCGGCGCGCCCGGCCCGGCCTGCCCCAGCATCGCGATGGCGATGAGCGCGGCAGCGGAGCCGAGGCACCCGGCAATGACCCAGGAGCGCAGCGCCCCCAGCTTGAGACCCGTGGCACAGAGACCGACGGTCACCATCCCGAGGAACACGCCGCCGTTCTGTGCCCCGGACAGCGAGGTGGACTGGCCCGGCGTGAAGGCGAAGACCAGGCCGGCGTAAGGTTCGAGGATCAGTTCCTGCATGAAGTAGGCCGTCATGCTGAGGAACACGAAGAGGGTGAAGTTGCGCGCCTTGCGCTCGGCCCAGACCTCGCGCAGGCCGTCGAGGAAGGGCACCGGCGCTTCGGTCGGGGCGGTGACTGTCAGGCGCGCCTCGATCCCCTGCACGGCGACGGCGGTCAGGGCGACCGCGCCCAGCGTCACGACGCCGACGATCTTCAGAAGGAGCGCGGGCGAGTAGGGGTCGAGCAGGCTGCCGACGACGCCCGCGGTGACCGCGATGCCGAGTATCATCATCAGCCAGGTGATGGTGGCGGCGGCGGCGCGGCGGCGCGGGTGGGTGGCTGTGGCCAGAAGCGCCAGCAGCGAGGTGCCGGAGGCCCCGACGCCCACGCCGATCAGGGCATAGGCGAGGATCGACACCGTCAGGCCCAGCGCGAAGCTGCCGGGCAGCAGCACGACACCCAGCGCGGCGGAGAAGCCCCCCGCCGCGAGGATCGCCATGCCGCCGATGATCCAGCGGGTGCGGTGTCCGCCGGTATCGGACCGGTAGCCCCATTGCGGGCGGGTGATCTGGATGCCGTAGTGCAGCGCGACCAGGAGGCCGGGCAGCACCGCGGGCAGCGCCAGTTCCACCACCATCAGCCGGTTCAGTGTGGAGGTCGTCAGAACGACGATCGCGCCCAGACACATCTGGACGAGACCCATGCGGACGATGGACAGCCAGGACAGCATCAGCCGATCCCTCGCAGCGCGAAGGCGGTGACCATCATGCCCGAGACGTAGAAGAGCACGCCGGTGCCGTTGTACCAGGGCGCGCGGCCCTTCGGGTCTTCCATCATTTCGCGCATCGCCCAGAATTGCAGGACCAGCAGGCCGGTCACGATCAGGGCGCGGTCCTGAAGACCCCACTGGAACAGCAGCGCGATCACCGCGACCTGCGGCAGCGCCATCACCCAGCAGGCCAGCCGCGCCGCGCGCTCCGGACCCAGCGTGACGGGCAGCGAGTTGACGCCCATCACCCGGTCGCCTTCCAGCGCCTTGAAGTCGTTGAGGGTCATGATGCCATGCGCGCCGAGGGCGTAGAGCGTGGCGATCATCACGATCTCGGCGCTCGGGAACATCGCCATCATCACGGCGGCGCCGGTGAACCACGGCAGGCCCTCGTAGCAGAGGCCGACGAGGCCCGGTCCCCACCAGCCCGATTTCTTCAGGCGGACGGGTTCGGCGGAATAGGCCCAGGCGCAGATCACCGCGACCACGGTGGCGATGAAGCCCCAGAGGCCGAGGAAGGCCCCTACGACCAGCGCCAGTGCGGACATGGCGAGCGCGATCCACAGGCCCCAGCGGCCCGGCACCCGGCCCGAGGGGATCGGTCGGTCGGGTTCGTTGATCGCGTCGACGTGGCGGTCGCACCAGTCGTTCGCGGCCTGGCTCATGCCGCAGACGATCGGACCCGCGAGGATCACGCCGAGGGTGAGCTTGCCCCAATGCTCGGACAGGGGCACGCCCGATGAGATGACGCCGCAGGCGTAGGCCCACATCGGGGGGAACCACGTCACGGGCTTGATGAGCTGGAGGGCGGCGGCAGGGTCTGGATACTGCCGCGGCACCTGTATGTCGGTCGTTACAGTCATGTGTAAATTAAACCTGACAGTGTGAGTCGGCGCAAGCGAAACCACACACGCAGACGCGAAACGCCGCGGCCCGGGGCACGCGGCGCTTGTGTCAGGTCAGGCGACCGTCAGTCGTTCTTGTTGAGCAGGCCGTACTTGCGAAGCTTCACGTAGAGGCTCTGGCGCGAGAGGCCCAGCATCTCGGCGGCGGCGACGCGGTTGTTGCGTGTCAGTTCGACGGCGGTCTCGATGCACATCTTCTCGACGACGTCGGTGGTGGCGGCGACGATGTCCTTCAGCGGCGCCGAACCGACGAGGTCCATGACGTTCTGCATGGTCCCTTCGCCGATGCCCGGCGGCAGGTCGGAGCCGCCCGCGGTGTCGCGGACCAGTTCCATGCGCGAGGCATCGCGCACCACGAAGCCGAAGTTCGGGTCGGCGCGGGCGGTCAGGTGGGTCACCGAGATCTCGACCGGGATGACCGAGCCGAAGGCGCCTTCCAGCCGGGTGGAATAGACCGACATCTTGCCGGCGTGCCCGGCGTTGTCGATCATCACCTTCACGTCGACGCTGCCCCGGATCAGGTAATCCGACAGCGAGTTGCCCTTGATGTCGGACAGCTGCGCCACTTCGCAGAGCGACAGGAACGCGTCGTTCGCATAGCGCACGGTGCCGTTGCGGTCGGTGATCACCACGCCGTCGGCCCCGTCGCGGTAGAGTGCGGAGAGAATGGTGGCGAGGTCCTCGGCCACGGTCTCGGCGCTGCCGACACCTTCGAGGCGGCAGAGCAGGAATTTCTCGCCCGACGAGCGGAACAGGATGCCGGTGACCGTCACCGCGCGCTTGGTGCGGCGGGTGTTCAGTTCGAGGCCGGTGGACCGGTCCTGCGCGGTGGCGTTGATCAGCGCGTCGATGAAGCCCGCGTTGCGCTTGCCGTCGAATTCCTGGCTGAAGTCGGCCCCGACCAGCGCCTCGACATCGGCGCCGAGGACCAGCCCGGCAGCCCCGTTGGCATCGACGATCCGGCCGGTGCCTGCGTCGACCAGCACGAAGGGATCGCGGGCGGATTCGAGAACCACGCGATACCGGGTCTCGAAGTCGCGATGGGCCTCGTAGTCCTTCTCGAGGGCCAGCTGCGCCTTCACGAGGCGGGTCTGAAGCTCGGCGATCGGACGCATGTCGCGCCCGAGCATCAGGATCAGTTCCTTGTCGCCGGTCCGGTGCATCGTGTACCGGATCGGGA
>JAUHZL010000378.1 GCA_030425945.1 Alphaproteobacteria bacterium
GACCGCCTGCCCTTCGACGAGGTGCTGGACGTGCGCAGCCCGGCGGAGTTCGCCGAGGATCACGTGCCCGGCGCGCTGAACCTGCCCGCGCTGTCGAACGAGGAACGCGCCATCGTCGGCACCATCTACGTGCAGGAAAGCCGGTTCCGGGCCCGGCGGATCGGCGCGGCGATGGTGGCGCGGAACGTGGCCAACGCGCTCGACGGGATGCTGGCGGACCGCGACGGCGGGTGGCGGCCGCTGGTCTATTGCTGGCGCGGGGGGCAGAGGTCGGGCTCGGTCTCGACGATCCTCGGCCAGATCGGCTGGCGGACCAACACGGTGGCGGGCGGCTACAAGGCCTATCGCAAGCTGGTGGCGACCGCCTGTCACGAGACTCCGTTCCCGGGGCGCGTCATCCTGCTGGACGGCAACACCGGCACCGCCAAGACCGACATCCTGACCGCGCTGGCGCGTCGCGGCGTGCAGGTGCTGGACCTCGAGGGCGCGGCCAACCACCGGGGCTCGGTCTTCGGCGCGCGGGCGGGCGGACAGCCGAGCCAGAAGTGGTTCGAGGGCGTGCTGGCGCGCGCGATGGCGCGGATCGACCCGGCGCGACCGGTGGTGGTCGAGGCCGAGAGCAGCAAGGTCGGGAACCTGATCGTGCCGCCGACGCTCTGGGCCGTGATGAAGGAGGCGCCGCGCCTGCGCATCCGCGCCCCGCTGGAGGCGCGCGCCGCCTACCTGACACGCGCCTATGCCGACCTGCTGGAGGATCGCGCCGCCCTGCTGGAGCGGATCGCGGCCCTGCGCCCCCTGCACGGCGCCGAGGTCATCGCGGAGTGGACCGCGCTGGCCGAGACCGGGGCCTATGAGGGGCTGGCGGCGGCGCTGATGGCCCGGCACTACGACCCGCGCTATGCGAAACAGCGCGGCGACGCGGAGGGCGAGGCGCTGGACACCGACAGCCTGACGCCCGAGGCGGTCGAGGCGTTGGCGGCCCGGATTGAGGCGCGGATCAGCGCAGGCGCAATCCCGGCGCGCGGCTGAGACGCCCGATCACGCGGGCCTGCGGCAGCGCATCTTCGATGGTGGGCCACGCGCTGCGCGGAATGGCGGCCAGGAGGCCCCCGCAGGTTTGCGGGTCGAACAGCAGACGCGCGCGCGGATCGGTGTCGGGCAGGTCCGGCACGGCGGCGCGGTTCGCGGGATAGAGCGTCGAGCCGATGCCCTGCGACGCGAGGCCCAGCGCACCGGGATGGAACGGGACGGCGTCGAGGTCGATCTCGGCCCCGGTGCCGGACGCCGCGCAGAGCCGCGACAGGTGCCCCGCCAGCCCGAACCCGGTCACGTCGGTCATTGCGTGGGCATGGGGCGCGAGCACCCGCGCCGCCTCGGACAGCGGTTCGGCCATCGCCGTGTAGAGCGCCGCGATGCGGTCCCCGGGCGCGCGGCCCTGCATCTCGGCGGCCAGCAGAACGCCGGTGCCGAGCGGCTTGGTCAGCACGAGCAGGTCATCCGGCTGGCCGCCACCCTGTTCGATGGCGCGCGGGGCCAGACCGGTGATCGTGAAGCCGACCGTCAGTTCCGCACCGAGCGTGGTATGCCCGCCGACCAGGTCGGCCCCCGCCGCGCGGAAGACGGCCGCGGCGGCCGAGGTGATCTCGCGCAGGGTCTCGGCCTGCATCCGCGCCGACATGCGCGGCAGGATCACCGTCGAGAGGGCGACCTGCGGGTCCGCCCCCATCGCCCAGATGTCGCCCAGCGCGTGGATCGCGGCGAGACGGGCCAGTTGCCAGGGGTCCTCAGTGAAGCCGCGCAGGTGATCGGTCGAGATCACCTGGACACCCGCGCCATGGGTCAGGATGGCGGCATCGTCCCCCGCGCGGCTGAGCACGTCGGGGCGCTCGGGCGCGGGCAGCACCGACAGGGCCGCTTCAAGATCGTCGGAGCCGACCTTGGCCCCGCACCCGCCGCAGAGCGGCTTGTCGCCCAGCTCGGCGCGGACCCCCGCGGCAAGCTCCCGCGGCAGGGCGGGGGACGTCATCTTCGGGAGGTCGTGGAACTTCTCCATGAAGGCGCGGTCGATCCGGTCCTTCCAGCGCCAGAGCCAGTGCCCGGCGGTGCGCAGGCCCGCCTTGTCGGCGAGTGCGCGCTGGCCGCCGAGCGAGATCAGCTTGAGGTAGTCCTTCTGCGGCCGGTAGGCGCGGCGCTGCGCCCCGGTCAGGTCGGCGCGGAGGTTGTGAAACAGGATCGGCGCCTCGCGCACCGCGAAGACCCCGGCCTTGGGACGGGGCGCGAAGCCGAGGTGGGCGCAGTCCCCGGCGGCATAGATCGCGGGGTCGGAGGAGCGCAGGAACGGATCGACGGTCACGAAACCCTCGTGCAGGTCGAGCCCGGTCGCGGCCAGCCAACCCTGCGCCAGTGCCCCCGCCGCGCCGATGATCAGGTCGGCAGTGGCGCGCGTGCCGTCGGCCAGCAGTGCCGCCCCGGCCTCGATCCGGGTCACCTCGGCCTGTTCGCGCAGGGTCACGCCCGCCTCCCGCAGCGCGTCCTTCAGGGCCACGCGGGTTCCTGGCGGCAGGCCCGGCAGCGCGGCAGAGCGGTCGAGCAGCGTGACCTCGGCCCCCGGCCCCAGCCGGTGCGCGCAGGCCATCGCCAGTTCCGCCCCCGCGACCCCGGCCCCGAGCACGAGGACACGCGGCCGCGCCTCGCCCGCCTCGACGGCGGCGACGAAGCGGGTCCAGCGGTCGGCAAAGGCGTTCAGCGGCTTGGCGGGGACAGCATGCGCGGCAAAGCCCGGAAGCTGCGGCATCTCGGAGGTGATGCCGACATCGAGCGCGGCGATGTCATAGGCGACCGGCGGGCGCCCCGCGAGATGGATGCGCCGGGCATCGCGGTCGATGCCCACCGCCCGGTCGAGGATCAGCCGCGCACCCGCTGCCCGGGCGAGACGGACGAGGTCCATCTCGAGCGCTTCCCGCGGGTAATGCCCGGCGACGAAGCCCGGCAGCATCCCGGAGTAGGCGGCGGTCGGTCCGGGATTGATCAGCGTCAGCCGCACGCCGGGCAGCGGTTTCATGGCCCAGCGGCGCAGGACCAGGGCATGGGAATGCCCGCCGCCGACGAAAACCAGGTCGCGGGTGAGGGGCAAGGGGCTGTGCA
>JAUHZL010000379.1 GCA_030425945.1 Alphaproteobacteria bacterium
GCAACCGCTGGTGATCTCGCTGGCGGGGTTCTTCTTCCTGTTCCTCGCGCTCCTGCTGGTGCGGACCCGGACCGAGATCCGCGCCCGCCGCCTGATGGCGCTGAAGGCCCGCGAGAGGCTCGCCTGAGATGATGCCCGACCTCGGCGCCTATGCCGTCTACGTGCTGAGTGCCTGGGGCGCGACGCTGGCGCTGCTCGCGGCGCTGATCCTGCTGACGCTGCGCCGCAACGCCGCCGTGAAACGCGCGCTGGACGAGATCGAGGCCCGCCGCGACGCCGCCCGCGCCGCCCCTCCCGACCCGAAGGCAGACCCGCATGGCCAGGCTTAACCCCCTCATGCTCGCCCCGCCGGTGATCTTCGTCGCGATCGCGGCGGTCTTCGCCGTGGGCATGTTCCGCGAGGACCCGGACGCCCTGCCCTCGGCCCGCGCCGGGCAGCCCGCGCCGCCGATGGTGCTGACGCCGCTCGGCGACAAGACCGGCTTCGACGACGCCACCCTGCGCGCGGACGGCGTGAAGCTGGTGAACTTCTGGGCCAGCTGGTGCGCGCCCTGCCGGGCCGAGCACCGGTTCCTGGAACAGGTCCGCGACGAGGGCGTCCAGATCTGGGGCATCAACTACAAGGACGACCCGGCCAAGGCGCTGGCCTTCCTCGGCGAGCTGGGCGACCCCTATGCCGGGATCGCCGCCGACCCGACCGGGCGGACCGCGATCGACTGGGGCCTCTACGGGGTGCCGGAGACCTACGTGATCGCGGCGGACGGCACGGTGGTGCTGCGCTTCGCCGGGCCGATCACCGCCTCGATCCTCGAGTCGACGATCCGTCCCGCGATGGCCGAGGCCGCCGCGCGCTGATCGCCGGGCGGCCCCGCGCCTTGCAAGGCGCGGGCACGGTCTTGCAAGACCGTGCCGCCCTGCCCTGCCCGCGATCCCGGGACCTCAGGTCAGCAACCGGATGCCCCGGTTGAGCCCGTCCAGCGTCATCGGCACCATCCGTTCCTCGAAGATCTCGCGGATCATCCGGGTCGACTCGGTCCATCTCCACTGTGCCTCGGGCACCGGGTTGATCCAGACCGACCCCGGCCACTGCCCGCGGGCGCGGCGCAGCCAGGTCTCGCCCGACTCGGGGTTCCAGTGCTCGTTCGCGCCGCCCGGGAAGGCGATCTCGTAGGGCGACATCGCGGCGTCGCCGACGAAGATCACCTTCCAGTCCGGGCCGAACTTGTGGATCAGGTCCCAGGTCGGCGTCTGCTCGGACCAGCGGCGGCGGTTGTCGCGCCACACGCCCTCGTAGAGGCAGTTGTGGAAATAGAAATGCTCGAGGTTCTTCAGCTCGGACCGCGCCGCGCTGAACAGGTCCTCGACCACCCGGACATGCTCGTCCATCGAGCCGCCGACATCGAGGAAGAGCAGCACCTTGACCGCGTTGTGCCGCTCGGGCCGGGTCCTGACGTCGAGATAGCCGTGCTCGGCAGTCGCGCGGATCGTGCCGTCGAGGTCCAGCTCCTCGCGCGCGCCCTCCCGCGCCCATTTCCGCAGCCGCTTCAGCGCCACCTTGATGTTGCGCGTGCCCAGTTCCACCCCGTCGTCGAGGTTGCGGAACTCGCGCCGGTCCCAGACCTTGACCGCGCGGCGGTGGCGGCTCTCGGCCTGCCCGATCCGCACCCCCTCGGGGTTGAAGCCGTAGGCCCCGAAGGGCGAGGTCCCGGCGGTGCCGATCCACTTCGATCCGCCCTGGTGGCGGCCCTTCTGCTCGGCCAGCCGCTGGCGCAGGGTCTCGATCAGCTTGTCGAAGCCGCCGAGCGCCTCGATCTCGGCGCGCTCGGCCTCGGTCAAGTGCTTCTCGGCCAGCTTCTCCAGCCAGTCGCGCGGCAGGTCGATGGCCTCCAGCACCTGCTCGGGGGTGATCGCCTCCAGCCCCTCGAAACTGGCGGCGAAGGCGCGGTCGTAGCGGTCGATGTGGCGCTCGTCCTTGACCATGACGATGCGGCCGAGGTGGTAGAACCCCTCGAGGTCGTAGAGCACGAGATGGCTTTGCAGCGCCTCGAGGAAGCCCAGGTATTCGCGCAGGCTGACCGGGACCCCGGCCGCGCGCAGGTTCATCAGGAAGGGGGTGAACATCGCCCCCGCGCCCTCAGCGCGCGAGCCAGATGGCCGCCACGACGCCGATCAGGCCCCAGAAGATCGCGAACCCGGCGCCGTACTGGGCCATGTCGGCCCGGCCGCCGCCGCGCTTCTTCGCAAGCCATGCGCCCCATGCGCCGCCGCCCAGTGCCCCGATCAGTGGCAACATCTCAGCTTCCCCGCCGTTCCGGTGTGACCGCCGCGATCTCGCGCAGGCGCGCGCCGATCTCGGCCTCGGTGCCGAAGCCATACCGCGCCCAGCCGAGGCTGTCGAGGCGCACCGCCTGCGCCTCGGACGGCCGGCCCTCCAGCGTCAGCGCCTCGGCCTTCATCATCAGCAGCGTCGCCAGCAGCGAGGCGTTCTGCGCCTCCATCACGGCGGGCAGCGCGTCGGTGACGAGCCGCAGCGCCGCGCCGCCGTCGCCCGCCGACAGCGCGAAGGCGGCCAGCTGCGCCGCGACATGGGCGCGGTGGATGCCGGTGCCCGGGGTGTCGCGGAAGATGGTGCCCGCGGTCAGGAAGCTCGCCAGCGCCAGTTCCGGGTCCCGCGCGAGGCTGAGCCGCCCCAGCACGTAGTAGGCAAAGCCGCGCCGCACCCCGGTGAGGCCCGCGCTCTCGGCGATGCGGACCGCGTCGCGCGCCGCGGTGATCCGGCGCGCCGGGCTGGTGCCGGGACCGAGCGCGGTCTCGACGGCGTCGATCCAGGCGCGCGGCGCCGGGCGCTCGATGTCGCGCCGGTCGCCCACCGGCCGGTCGGCGGCGTAGCGCGCCAGGAGCGCGGGCAGCCGCTGCGCCACCTCGGCCCGGCTCATGCCGTTCGCCAGCTCGGGCGCGTAGGTCAGGCGCAGCATCAGCATGTCGAACTGCGTCAGCTGCATGTGGAAGTTGTCGTCGTTGAAGACCGAGCCTTCCAGCCGGTAGAGGTCGTTGAGCGGCCCGAGCGCCTGCGCGATCTCCTCGTTCAGGCAGTCGCGCACCTCCTGCGGGCTGACGTCGTCGGGCAGGAACACCGC
>JAUHZL010000380.1 GCA_030425945.1 Alphaproteobacteria bacterium
TCAACGCCGTGACGCCCGAATTCCTTGACGAATTCAAACCTCGGGCGGTGATCCTGTCCGGCGGCCCGGCCTCGGTGATCGACACCGGATCGCCGCGCCCGCCGGCCGAGGTGTTCACCCTCGGCGTGCCGGTCCTGGGCATCTGCTACGGGCAGCAGGTGATGATGCAGATGCTCGGCGGCCGGGTCGAGCGCGGGCATGGCACCGCCGAGTTCGGCCGGGCCTATGTCAAACCCGAGGGCAGCCTGCCGCTGCTGGCGGGCTGGTTCGACGGCGGGCGCGAACAGGTGTGGATGAGCCACGGCGATCATGTCTCTGAAATCGCGCCGGGATTCGAGGTCTATGGCACCTCTCCCAACGCGCCCTTTGCAATCACGGCCGATGTCGCCCGCCGGTTCTTCGCGGTGCAGTTCCACCCGGAGGTCCACCACACCCCGAACGGCCGCGCCCTGCTGAAGAATTTCGTTACCCTGGCCGGGTTCACCGGCGACTGGACCATGGGCGCCTATCGCGAGCAGGCGATCGAGGAGATCCGGGCCCAGGTCGGCGACAAGCGGGTGATCTGTGCCCTGTCCGGCGGCGTGGACAGCTCGGTCGCCGCCATCCTGATCCACGAGGCCATCGGTGAGCAGCTGACCTGCGTGTTCGTGGACCACGGGCTGATGCGCAAGGGCGAGGCGGACGAGGTCGTCGGCATGTTCCGCGACGCCTACAACCTGCCGCTGATCCACTGCCAGGAGGCCGACCGGTTCATCGGCGCGCTCGAGGGCGTCAGCGATCCCGAGGTCAAGCGCAAGACGATCGGGCGCCTTTTCATCGAGGTGTTCGAGGAGCAGGCCAAGGTCATCGGCGGCGCGGACTTCCTGGCGCAGGGCACGCTCTACCCGGACGTGATCGAAAGCGTCAGCTTCTCCGGCGGCCCCTCGGTCACGATCAAGTCGCACCACAACGTCGGCGGTCTGCCCGAGCGGATGAACATGGGCCTCGTCGAGCCATTGCGGGAATTGTTCAAGGACGAGGTGCGCGCCCTTGGCCGCGAACTCGGACTGCCGAGTCACTTCATCGGGCGACACCCGTTCCCGGGCCCGGGCCTGGCCATCCGCTGCCCCGGCGAGATCACCCGCGAGAAGCTGGAGATCCTGCGCGAGGCGGACGCGGTCTACATCGACCAGATCCGCAAGCACGGGCTCTACGACGAGATCTGGCAGGCCTTCGTGGCGCTGCTGCCGGTCCGCACGGTCGGCGTGATGGGCGACGGACGCTCCTACGACTATGCCTGCGCGCTGCGCGCGGTCACGTCGGTCGATGGCATGACCGCCGACTATTACCCGTTCACGCACGAGTTCCTGGGCGAGACCGCGACGCGAATCATCAACGAAGTCAAAGGCATCAACCGGGTGACCTACGACATCACCTCGAAGCCACCCGGCACCATCGAGTGGGAGTGACGATCCCGCCCCGGGCCAAGGGCACGGGGTGAAATCCCTGTCCTGACAGGACGATGAAAGCTGAAACGGGGGGGCCGGTTTCCGGTCCCCCGTCTTTCGTTTTGCGGTAGACTGCAGGCAGGGTGCAGGCCGTCCACGATTCGCGACAGCCGCCCCCAACCCCCGGAAAATCCAGTGACTTGTCGGCTCATGCGCGCCCTGGCGGCGCATGTCCGCGTCCCCCTTGCAGCGCCGCCGCGCGGTTTGCGGTTCAGTCGCGCTGCTGATCGCATCTCCGCCCGGTGGAACATAAAGAGAACATCTTGTTGGCCGAGGACGAGTCAAGGGGCGCGACCTCATGTATCACGTGAAGTCAGACCGCAGGCCAGATGAGTGAAGTCATGGCGCAGGAGGCGCCCAACTTCACCCCAAGTCACCCCCTATCACGCTGATTTTGCTTGCATACCGTCAAGCACCTCAAGTGACACCCCACTTGAGCTTCAAGTTGTGCGTGAAGTTTGCAGGGCCTCGTCTTAATTCAACCTCTCAATTCCGTGAGCCGCCGAGGCGAGGCAGACGCTTGCCGCTGCGCGCCCCGGGATCTGGACATTCCCGGCGCCCCGGTGTCCTGTCCCGGCGTCACTGCCCCGCCCGAGTTTCCGCGCATGAGCACCGCTGCCCCCGTTCCGCCTGCCGTCCCCGTCGGCCGTGTCGCGCTCTGGATGACCGGGGCGATCGGATCGTTCTCGGCGATGGCGATCGCGGGGCGCGCGGTCAGCCTCGACCACGACACGTTCGAGCTGATGCTCTACCGCTCGATTGTGGGAATCGTGATCGTCGTGGCGGTGGCCGGCGCGCTCGGACGGCTCGGCGAAGTGACGACCAAGAACCTCGGCCTGCACGCGGTCCGGAACGTCTTTCACTTCACCGGCCAGAACCTGTGGTTCTACGCGATCACGGTCGTTCCCCTCGCGCAGGTCTTCGCGCTCGAGTTCACCTCGCCACTCTGGTCGCTCTTGCTGGCGCCGCTGATCCTGGGCGAGCGGCTGACCCGCACCCGGGTCCTGTTCGCGGCGCTCGGCTTCTGCGGCATCCTGATCGTCGCGCGGCCCTTCTCGGGCACGGCCGACCCGAACCTGCTCTTCGCTGCGGCCTCGGCCATCGGGTTTGCCGGATCGGCGGTGTTCACCCGCCTGCTGACCCGCACCACGACCATCGTCTGCATCCTGTTCTGGCTGACGGTCATGCAGGCGGTCTTCGGCGTGATCTGCGCCGGGTTCGATGGCGACATCGCCCTGCCGACCCTGCGCGCGCTGCCGTGGCTGGTGGTGATCGGCTGCGCGGGCCTCCTGGCGCATTTCTGCCTGACCAACGCGCTATCCCTCGCCCCGGCGACGGTCGTCCTGCCGATCGACTTCCTGCGCCTGCCGCTGATCGCGGTGCTGGGCATGCTGATCTACGGCGAGCCGCTGGACCCCTGGGTCTTCCTCGGCGGCGGCGTGATCATCGCCGCGACGGTGGCCAACATGCGCAGCGAGCACCGCGCCGCCCAACTGTGATCCGGCAGACACAGTCTTCCGGCTAGGTCGTGAACCCATAAACAGGATTGAACGAACCCGCTGACGCGGGATGTTCGTCACTATTGGCGGGAATGGCCTCCTGATGGGAAGGTTTGGTTGCTGAGACCGACCTTTGATCAGGAGA
>JAUHZL010000381.1 GCA_030425945.1 Alphaproteobacteria bacterium
CGTGGACGATGCTTTCGGCCTGGACCATCGCGCCGTCATCGGCGCGCGGGCGCAGCAGCGAGAAGCGGCGGCGGGACACGCCCCGGCAGGCCAGATAGACCGAGTCCAGGACGGTAAGATTATGGAACAGCAGGGAAATCTGGTAGGTCCGGCGCAGGCCGCGCCGGATCCGTTCGTGCGTGGCGAGGGTCGTGATGTCCTCGCCGAAGAACCGGATCCTGCCAGAGGTCGGCAGGAAATCCCCGGTGATGGCATTGAACAGCGTGGTCTTCCCGGCCCCATTCGAGCCCAGAACCGCGCGGCGCTCGCCCGCGGCAATGGCCATGTCGATCCCCTCCAGCGCGACGAGCGCGCCGAAGGAGCGACCGACCCCGGCAAGCTCCAGCGCATTCGCGCCGGTGCCCTGGAGCCGCGAGGCGGCGAGATTGGCGACCACGCTGTTCAGACCCCGCTTACGGGCAGCTCGGGTTGTCGCGGCTGACCGCGCCAAGCGCCATGAACTCGTCCTTGTCGATGCCAAGGGTCTGGTTCACCTGCGGCGTCACCTGGATCAGCTTGTTCAGCAGCGTGCCGTCCGGCCCTTCCGTCACCTCGGTCAGGTATATGTCGGCGATGGCGTTGCGGTTCTCGTCGAGCGAGACCTTGCCGGTGGGCGTGTCGAACTCGAGGTTTGACAACGCCTCGCGGAAGGCCGCCTGCCCGTCCGACAGATCGCCGTTCACCTCGTCCAGCGCCAGCAGGGCCGCCTTCATGTTGATGTAATAGGCGTGCGCGAACAGCGACGGCGACGGGAAGGCGCCATCCTGCTTGGAATAGGCCGCGGCGAAGTCCGTCCAGGCCTGGCTGTCGTTGGTGTCGGCAGTCGGGCCCGCGGCGGGGGTGCCGATCAGCACGTCCTTTAGCCGGCCCTTGGCGGTCAGCACGGTCTGATCGACGGTGATCGACCCGCCGATCAGTGGCGCCTGGCCGCCCGCTTGCTGATACTGGGTCAGGAAGTTGACCGCATCGGCGCCGCCCAATGCGACATAGATCGCGTCGACCTCGTCCGGGATCGCGGCGATGACCGAGCTGTAGTCCTTGTTGCCGATGGGCACCCAGCTTTTCGACGGCACGGTGCCGCCCGCGTTGCAAAACTCGGCCATGAAGCCGAAGACCTGGGTGTAGGGGAAGGAATAGTCCTCGGCCACGGTCGCGACCGTCTGGTAGCCCTTCTCGTTGTAGGCATAGGTGCCGAGGCCGGCCATCCACTGCGCCCCGTCGGTGTTGAAACGATAGAAGTTGTCGGCCGGGTCGCGGAACGTCGTGTCCTGCGCCGCCGACGAGCCGTTGATGAACGTCACCTCGGGGTGGGTCTTGGCGTAGTCCTTGACCGCGATGCCCTCGTCGCCGGACAGTGGGCCGACGAGGATGTCGACGCCGTCCTGCTCGACCAGCTTGCGCGCGGCGCGCACGGCGCTGTCGGGCGAGGCGTCGGACGAGCCGCGGATGACCTCGATCTTCTTGCCGCCGGCCATGTCGCCGAACTCGTCAACGGCGGTCATCGCGCCGCGCTCGCTGTCCTCGCCGAGCACGGTGAAGGCGCCCTCGAAGGTGGCGAGCAGGCCGATCTTGACCGTGTCGTCCTGGGCCAGCGCGACGCCCGGCGCGGTCAGCGCCGTTGCCGTGGCAAGTGCCAGAAGGGTCCGTCTGTTCAATGCCATTGTCTTCCTCCCTTTAGGTTTGGTCCGATTTGGCGGACCGCCAATTGTCCCGGCCCTCGCGCGGTTTCACCCGCTCCCAAAGCCCGAGAATTCCGTCTGGCGAGGCCAGGACGATAATCAGAAACACGAGGCCGATCAGCGTGTTGAACCGCTCGGCCCCGACGATGTCGATGGCGAAGGTCTGCATCAAGACGACCACCACGGCGCCGATGAACGGCCCGATCGGGTGCCTGAGCCCACCGATGATGGCGATGATCAGGATGTTGATGGCCGGCCCAACGGCGATGGTCCCGGGCGAGATCCGGCCGTTGAACCAGACCAGCAGCACGCCCGCAGCCCCCGCGATGATCCCCGCAAGCCACCAGGCGAAGACCTTGTGGGCGGTGACGTCGTAGCCGATGGCCCGCATCCGGCGCTGGTTGTCCCGGACGGCCTGAAGGCTCAGACCGAAGGTCGAGCGCGAGGCATAGAGAACGGCCACATAGGCGACTGCGGCATTGGCGAGGCAGAGATAGTAGAACGGCACCGGATCGCGCCAGTAGAGGCCGAAGACCTCGGGCGCGCGCAGCCCCGCATAGCCGGGGAAGCCGTTGAACAGGGCATAGTTCTGCTGCGCGAAGTAGAAAGATGCCGTGGCCACGGCGAGGGTGATCATGATCGTGTAGATCCCCTCGGTCCGCACCGCGATCCAGCCGACGAGGGCCGAGAAGATCGAGGCCACGAGGATCGCGAAGGGCGCCAGCACCCACCAGGGCCAGCCGAAGCCGTGGACCTGGCTGCTGTTCGCGCCGAAGATCGCCACGACATAGCCCGCCGCGCCCGCCACGGTGATCTGCGCCAGCGAGACCATCCCGCCATAGCCGGCCAGCAGCATCAGCGACAGCGCGATCATCCCAAGGATCATCGAATAGCCGCCGATGGTCGTCAGGAAGAAATCCGAAGCGTAAAACGGATAGGTCAGCAGGGCCAGCGCCAGCACGATGTGGCCCGTGCCGATGCGGTCGATCCAGTCCGGCGTGGCGGGCGCCGAGGGGCCGGTCAGGTCGCTCATCCGGCCCGCCCCATGATGCCCTGCGGCCGCACCGCCAGCACCACGACCATGATGACGAAGGTCAGCACCACGCCATAGGTCGGGAAGTAGACCAGCCCGATCTGCTCGGCGAGGCCGATGATCAGCGCCCCGATGGCGGCACCGGTCACGCTGCCCATGCCGCCGACGATGACGACGACGAGCGAGGCCAGCAGATACCGCACGTCCTCGCCCGGCGCGACCGACAGGGCCGAGCCGCCGACGACCCCCGCCAGACCGGCCAGACCGGCCCCCAGCGCGAAGACGGCGGCAAAGACGGCGTGGACGTTGGCGCCCGTCGCCTGCAGCATGTCGCGGTCATCGACGCCGGCGCGGATCATCATGCCCACGCGGG
>JAUHZL010000382.1 GCA_030425945.1 Alphaproteobacteria bacterium
GGCGGCCTGCTGGCCCGCGCCCGCGTTCAGGCTGACCAGCGCCACGTCCACCAGCCCGTCGCCCAGCGCGTTGATCCCGTCGACGAAGCTCGACACCGGCACCTGCGTGAAGTCGTCGTAGCTCAGGCCGCCGGTCGCGAGGATGCCCTCGATGTAGTAGGGGATGATCGTCGACGAGGTGTATTCCGACGCGATCCGCAGGTCGCTCTTGCCGACCATGTCCTCGACGCTCTGGAGGCCCAGGTCACAGGGCGCCATCACGCCGGTCGTCAGCTTGAACATCTCGCCGACCAGCCGGACATTCGGATGCTCGCGGTCGAAGTTGCCGGTCGAGGTATAGGCGAACGCCGCCTCGGCCCCGTTCGAGTAGCCGAAATCGACCTCGCCCGAGTTGACCAGCGCCATGTAGCCGACCAGCGGCTGCGTGCGCACGGTGATGCCGTTGTCGTTCGCGACGACGGCGACGGCCTGCCCGGCGTTGTAGGCCAGCGAGCCCTGCGCGCCGGTCGCCATCGACACCACCTGCGCCGAGGCGGCGGTGGCCCCGAGGGCCAGCAGCCCCGCGGTGGCGAGTGTACGGAATGTGGTCATGGTCTCCTCCCTTGGTTTATCATCAGTCCTGGGTCTGCGGCCGGGCCGCCCCGCCTTTCGGCGCGGTCGCCTGCATCAGCCCCGCGAGCGCCAGCGCCGCGGTGGCCGCCGCCGCGTGGATCGTCATCGCCACCGGCAGGAAGCCCAGCGGCAGCGCCAGCGCGCCCAGCGCCACGAACCCGAGCCGCAGCCCGATGCCGAGGCGGCGCGCCCAGTAGCCGGTGATGCCGACCGTCACCGCTCCGATCCCGACAGCGGTCAGACCGGCGGTCAGCGGCATCTCGGTCACGCTGCCCTCGAACAGCAGCGCGGGCGTCGCGACGAAGGCGAACGGCAGGATGAACGCCGCCCAGCCGATCCGCATCGCAGCCAGCCCGGTCGCCAGCGCGTCGGCCTTCGAGATCGTCGCGGCGGCAAAGGCCGCCAGCGCCACCGGCGGCGTGATCATCGACATCATCCCGAAGTAGAGGATGAAGAGATGCGCCGCGATCGGCATCACCCCGGCCTCGACGAGACTGGGCGCCACCAGCGAGGCCAGCAGCACGTAGACCCCCGAGGTCGGCATCCCCATCCCCAGAACGATGCAGACCAGCGCCGAGATCAGCAGCAGCAGGATCACGCTCGAGCCGACCGCGTCGACCAGCACCAGCGTCAGCGCGAACCCGAGGCCGGTGACGTTCAGCACCCCGATCACGAATCCCGCGGCAGCCACGACGAGGATCAGGTCCACCATCGACGTGCCGGTATCGACGAACACCTGCCCCAGCCCGCGCAGCGTCAGCCGCGTGCCGCGATAGCCGCGCAGCACCCCCGCCGCGACGATGGCGAGCGAGGCCAGCAGCGCCGAGTCCTCCGGGTCGAGGCGCATCCAGAACAGCGCGTAGAGCAGCACCGCGAAGGGCACGAGGAAATGCCAGCCCTCCGCCAGCACCTGCCGCACCGTCAGGCGGTCCTCCTCCGGTGCGGCGATGCCGTCGCGCGCGGCGATCAGGTCCACCTGAAGGAACACGCCGAGGTAATAGAGGATCGCGGGCACCAGCGCCGCCGCCGCCACCGTGGCATAGGGAATGTCGAGGAACTCGGCCATCAGGAAAGCCGCCGCCCCCATGATCGGCGGGGTCAGCTGCCCGCCGGTCGAGGCGACCGCCTCGATCGCGCCGGCGTCCTCCTTCCGGTAGCCGCCCTTCTGCATCAGCGGGATGGTGATGACCCCGGTGGTCGCCACGTTCGACACCGCCGAGCCCGAGATCGACCCGAAAAGCGCCGATCCCACCACCGCGATCTTGGCCGACCCGCCACGCGCCCGGCCCGTGGCCGCCATCGCCAGATCGGTGAAGAAGGCCCCGCCTCCCGCCGCGAACAGGAGCTGGCCGAAGAACACGAACAAGAGCACGATCACCGTGCCGACCGCCAGCGGCGACGAGAACACTGCCGAGCTGTCGAAGCCCACGTAATCGACCAGCCTTTGCGGCGACATCGCCCGCCCGATCAGCTGGCCCGGCACCTTGTCCGCGAACAGCGCGTAGACGAGGAACACCCCCACGATCGAAAACAGCATCAGCCCGGCGCGGCGGCGAATGCCCTCCATCACCGCCAGCACGACCACCGTGCCGATCAGCGTGATCTGCCAGGGCCGGTAGAACTGTTCCTTCAGCAGCCAGACGAAGTCGATGGCGGCATAGAGCAGCGTGCCGAGGCACAGCACCGCGATGCCCGCGTCCACGAGGTTCGGCCGCCCGACCCGCTTGCCGAACGGGCTGTAGAGCAGGAAGGCAATGCACAGCGCGAGGCCCAGTTGCAGCGCCATGTATTGCTGGCGCAGCAGCGCGATGCCCAGCCGCGTGTGCGCCTCGACGTTCCACAGGATACACGCCACCACCATCGCGGAGGCCAGCCCGGCCACCGTCCAGCGCAGCCACGCGGGCTGCGCGGGGGTGTCGGTCGCGGGGCTCACGCCCCCGCCTCTTCCGGCCAGTAGAGGCGCATCGGGTTGTCGATCAGCAGCGCCCGCTGCAGGGCCTCGGTCGGCGCGATCTCGGGAATCCGGTCCACCAGCAACCCGTCGTCGGGCATGTGGCTGGTCATGTTCGGATGCGGCCAGTCGGTGCCCCACAGCACCCGGTCGGGGAAGCTCTCGACCAGCCGCCGCGCGAAGGGCACCACGTCGTCATAGGGCGGCCCCGCCACCGTCAGCCGCTCGGGGCAGGACACCTTGATCCAGAACCGCGGGTCCGAGGCCATCAGCCCCAGCACCCGCGCGAAGCCCGCGCCCTCCGGCCCGTCGGCGACCTCGGGGCGGCCCATGTGGTCGATCACGATGGTGCCCGGCAGCGCCCGGATGAACGGCTCCAGGTCGGCCAGTTCCGCGCTCTCGAAATAGACGACGATGTGCCAGCCGCGCGCCGCGATCCGCTCGGCGATCCGCACGTAATCGTCCTTCGGCGCGTTGCCGACCAGCCGCTTGAGGAAGTTGAACCGCACCCCGCGCACCCCGCCCGCGTGCAGCCGGTCCAGTTCCGCGTCG
>JAUHZL010000020.1 GCA_030425945.1 Alphaproteobacteria bacterium
TCGGCGTCGTCTGACGCTTGCCCCGTCCCGCGGCATGCCACATCGCCGGGGGCGGGCGACCCGAACCCGGGTCAGGCCGCGCGCATAGCAGGGGGGCGCGGGGTTGTCCAGCACCAAGCCGGACTTAATGAAGGATGGCGTTGACCAGCGCCATGAAGGCCAGCGGGACATCTTCCAGGGTCAGCCCGTCGGGGTGCATCTGCCACGATTGCCAGGCCAGCACCCCCGCCAGCACCCCGAGGGCGAGACCGCGCAGGGGAAAGGTCTGATCGGCCCACGCCGCCAGAATGCCGGTGATGGCGAAGGCCCCGAGGATGACGGCGGCGATCAGGGTTGCGTCGGCCAATTCCATGGCCGGGAACTCAACTCGGTTCGGTCGCGAAGATCAAGCGTTCCTCGCAGGGGGCCACCCGCAGGATGTTGGTGGAGCCCGCCACGTTGAAGGGCACGCCCGCGATCACGACGATCTGGTCCGATTCGGTGGCAAAGCCCTCGGACCGGGCGGCGCGGGCGGCGGCCACGACCGCCATCTTGAAGCGCGTCACCTCGGTCGTCATCACGCAATGCGCACCCCAGGACAGCGACAGCCGCCGCGCCGTGTTCAGCAGCGAGGTCAGCGCGATGATCGGCACGCGCGGCTTCTCGCGGCTGACCTTGCTGACGGTGGAGCCGGACTGCGAGAAGCAGCAGATCGCCTTGATGTTCGTGGTCTCGGCGATCTCGCGGGCGGCCGAGACGATGCCGTCGGCGACCGACGAGTGCACGCGCGGGCGCGAGGCCTCGATCACCTGGCGGAAGGTCGGGTCGCTTTCGACCTCGACCGCCACGTTGTTCATCGTGCGCACGGCCTCGACCGGGAAATCGCCGGCGGCGGACTCGGCGCTCAGCATGACGGCATCGGCGCCCTCGTAGATCGCGGCGGCGACGTCCGAGACCTCGGCCCGGGTCGGCACCGGCGAGGTGATCATCGACTCGAGCATCTGGGTCGCGACGATCACCGGCTTGGCGGCGGCGCGGGCGCCCCGGATCAGCCGCTTCTGGATCGGCGGCACCTTCCAGACCGGCAGCTCGACCCCCAGATCGCCGCGCGCGACCATGATGCCGTCGGCGACGGCAAGGATGCTGTCATAGGCGGCGACGGCCGCGGGCTTCTCGATCTTGGCGAGGATCGCGGCGCGGTTGCCGACAAGCTCGCGCGCTTCGAGGATGTCCTCGGCACGCTGCACGAACGAGAGCGCCAGCCAGTCCACGCCGAGGGTGCAGACGAACTCGAGGTCGTCGCGGTCCTTCTCGGACAGCGCGGCCAGCGGCAGCACGACGTCCGGCACGTTCACGCCCTTGCGGTTCGAGATCTCGCCCGCCACGTCGACGCGGCAGTTGGCGAAGTCCTCGCCGCAGCTTTCGACGGTGACGCTGATCTTGCCGTCGTTGACGAGGAGCCGCGCGCCCTCTTCCAGGGCCTGGAAGATCTCGGGATGCGGCAGGCAGACGCGGTGCTGGTCGCCCGGCGTGCGATCGAGATCGAAGCGGAACTTCTGACCGACCTCCAGCTCGTGCGGGCCGTTCTTGAACTCGCCGCAGCGCAGCTTGGGGCCCTGAAGGTCGGCGAGGATGCCGATCGGGCGCCCGGTCTCGCGCTCGACCTGGCGGATGATCTCGTGGCGCTTGCCGATCTCGTCGTGGCTGCCGTGACTCATGTTCAGGCGGAACACGTCCGCCCCGGCCTCGAACAGGGCCCGGATCGTCTCGTAATCCGAGGACGAAGGGCCCAGCGTGGCCACGATCTTGAGATTGCGCAGGCGTCGCATCGGCCCATCCTTCCGGGTCCGGCCCGTGGGACCGGAACGTATGTTAGCGGTATCAGTCGGTGCCCCTATGCCCCAATTCGCAGGGCCGGGCAACTGGCGGTTTCCGTTCCGACCCTATAAGTCGGGCACGTCCATGTCACGAGGATGACCATGTCCGACACCGCTGTCACGGTTCTTCCGGGCGCGCCGCAGCCCGCGTGGGTGCTGTTGTGCGACCATGCCTCCAACCGCGTGCCGCCCGAGGTCGCGGGAGGCGATCTGGGCCTGCCGCCCGAGGACATGGCCCGCCACATCGCCCATGACGTCGGCGCGGCAGGGGTGACGCGGGTGATGGCGGCGGCGCTGGAGGCCCCGGCGGTCTTTGCCGAGTTCTCGCGGCTGGTGATCGACCCGAACCGGGGCGAGCATGACCCGACGCTGCTGATGAAGCTCTACGACGGCTCGATCATCCCGGCGAACCGCCATGTGGATGCTGCCGAGCGCGAGCGGCGCCTCGCCCTGTTCCACCGGCCCTACCACGCCGCGGTGGCCTCGGTGCTGGCCGACGCGCCGCGTGCCCTGCTGGTCTCGATCCACTCGTTCACGCCCCGGCTGAAGGGACGGCCGCTGCGCCCGTGGCACGTGGGCCTCCTGTCGTCCGAGGACCGGCGCATGGCCGATCCGCTGCTGGCCCGGCTGCGCGCCGAGCCGGACCTCGTGGTCGGGGACAATGAACCCTATTCGGGGCATCTTCCCGGCGATACGATGGATCGGCACGGGATCGCGCCCGGACGTCCGCATGTCCTGATCGAGGTGCGGAACGACCTGATCTCGGACGAGACCGGGCAGATCGCGTGGGGACGACGGCTGGCCCGGATCCTGACCGAGTGCCTGCCGGAACTGAAGGAGCTTTGCGATGGATGACCAGACCCGGATCGAGCTTGAGGCCGCCGCCTTTCGCGCCCTGCGCCGCCACCTGATGGACGAGCGCCCGGACGTGCAGAACATCGACCTGATGAACCTGGCCGGGTTCTGCCGGAACTGCCTGTCGCGCTGGTACCAGGAGGCCGCCGCCGAGCGCGGGATCGCGATGACCAAGGACGAGGCGCGCGAGATCTACTACGGGATGCCCTACGACCAGTGGAAGGCCGGGCACCAGACCCCGGCCAGCCCGGAGGCGCAGGCGGCCTTCCTCAAGTCGCACCCGGAGGACTGAGCGCATGTTCGAGGGCCGGCTGCTCGACATCCACATCGCCAACGCCGCCCGCGCCCCGATGCGGCAATTGACGGACGCGCGGCTGGTGGCGGGCCACGGGATCGAGGGCGATCGCTATGCCACCGGCACCGGCACCTATTCGAAGATCCCGGATGTGCGGGAGGTCACGCTGATCGAGGTCGAGTCGCTGGAGGCGCTGCTGCGCGATCATCAGGTGGACCTGACGCCGTCGCTGCACCGGCGCAACCTGACGACGCGGGCGGTGCCGCTGAACCACCTCGTGGGACGGCGCTTCGCGGTCGGCGAGGTCGTGCTGGAGGGCGGACGGCTGAACTGGCCGTGCCGCTACCTCGACATGATCACGGGGCTGGAGGTGTGCGACCGGCTGACCAACCGCTCCGGGCTGAACTGCCGGATCGTCACCGGTGGCACCATCCGCCCCGGTGACGTGATCCGGCCGGTCTGAGCGCTCAGAGCGCGACCTTGCGGCTTTCCTCGAGGTAGATCTCGCGCAGGCGGGTGGCGATCGGGCCGACCTGGCCGGTGCCCACCTTGACGCCATCCACTTCCACGACCGGCATCACGAAGGTCGAGGCCGAGGTGATGAACGCCTCGGCGGCGTGCTGGGCCTCCTCGATGGTGAAGGGACGCTCCTCGACCTGCATCTGGGCTTCCTTCGCGAAGCGCAGGACGGCGGCGCGGGTGATCCCGTGCAGGATCTCGGTGGTCAGGTGCCGGGTCACGATCGTGCCGTCGCGGGTCACGATATAGGCGTTGTTCGACGTGCCTTCGGTGACGAAGCCATCCTCGACCATCCACGCGTCATCGACGCCGGCGGCCTTGGCCATCATCTTGCCCATCGACGGGTAGAGCAGCTGCACCGTCTTGATGTCCCGCCGCGCCCAGCGCTGGTCGGGGATCGAGATCACGCGCATGCCGGTCTTGGCCACCGGGCTGTCGGCCAGCGTCTTCGACTGGGTGAAGAGGACCAGCGACGGCGCTGCGTCCTTCGGATAGGCGAAATCACGGTCGGCAGCACCCCGGGTGACCTGCAGGTAGATCATGCCCTCGGTCAGGTCGTTGCGGGCGATCAGTTCGCGGTGGATCGCCAGCAGCTCGTCATCGGTGACCGGCGCGGCCATCTCCAGCTCACCCAGCGAGCGGGCGAGACGGCGGGCATGGCCCTCGAAATCGATCAGCTTGCCGTCGAGCACCGAGGTGACCTCGTACACGCCGTCCGCGAACAGGAAGCCGCGGTCGAAGATGCTGATCTTCGCGTCCTCTTCGGGGACATAGTCGCCATTGACATAGACGATGCGGCTCATGGGGCGTGCTCCTTCCCTCCGGGTCCCGGTTTCTTTCCGTGCCGGGCCGGAAAGGTCAAGGTCGCTGTGTCGGCCCGCCGCTCAGCGCACCGCGCCCAGCCGGGCATCCCCGGCGACGAGATTGGCGTTGCGCAGGGCGTTCGCGGAGCCGTCCCAGGCGAACCGCACGGCCCCCCGGTTGACCGAGGCGAGGATCAGGCAGCGGGTGCCCGCGGGCTTGCCGGTGCCGATCCACGCGCTGTCGAACATGCAGACGAGGCCCTCCGGCGTCGCGACCCACTCGCGGAAGCCCATTTCAAGGATGCCGCTGTTGGCCTTGCTGTGCTGCTCGCCGCCGGTGCCGTCGAACCAGATCGCGAACCCGTTGCGCTGGTCGCTGACCAGGCTGCGTCCGGTCAACGCGCGGCGCAACGCCGGATCGGACCGCAGACGCCCGCGAAGCGACGGATCGGCCTGCAGCGCGGCCAGCTGCGCCTCGGCGGCGACCCGGTTGCCCTGGAAACTGACGTCCGCCAGCCCGAAGACCGAGGGCGCGGTGCGTCCGTTCACCGGGGCATAGACCGCCTGCACCCGGCGCGTCTCGACCACCGACGGGGCGACTTCGCGGCCGTTCTGGGCGTAGACGATGCAATCCCGCCGCCCGGCGCGCAGGTGCTGGCGGCAATTGCCGAGCGCCCGCGCCGTGGCAGCCTCGAGCGAGCCATAGCCAGAGGCCCAGCCCCAGGGACCGTCCGGCGAGATCGCGAAGGCGTTCGGGGTGCCTGCGGCCAGCACCTCGGCCAGGCCGCGCTGCTGCTGGCGGGTCAGCGAGACCTGCCAGCTTTCGGCGACGGCAGGCAGCGGGGCCAGCAGACAGGCGAGAAGGGCAAGCGCCAGAACAATGGGACGGGCGGACCTAGGGGGCATCGGGACTCTCCGCAGGAAATTGCGATTCGCAAAAGGGACCCCGAAAGTTTCCCCGCTGTCCCCCGGTCCGGCAACCGCCCCGTGCGCTCAGCCCCAGAGGGCAGGGTCGGCGGGATGAACCCCGGCGGCGTCATAGTGCAGCGGCGGGTCGCGGTCCTCGGCCAGCAGGAGCGGGCCGTCGAGGTCCGTCACCGCCACGCCCTGCGCCACGAGGAGGGCCGGGGCCATCGCCAGCGAGGAACCGACCATGCAGCCGACCATGACGTCGAACCCCTCGGCGCGGGCAGCCTCGCGCAGCGCCAGCGCCTCGGTCAGGCCCCCGGTCTTGTCGAGCTTGATGTTGACCATGTCGTACTTGCCGCGCAGCCCGGGCAGGCTGGCGCAGTCATGGCAGGACTCGTCCGCGCAGACCGGCAGCGGGCGGGCGATCCCGGCCAGCAGGTCGTCCGCCCCGGCGGGCAACGGCTGCTCGACCATCGCGACCCCGAGGCGCAGCAGGTGCGGGGCGAGGTCGGCATAGACCTCGGCGGTCCAGCCCTCGTTCGCGTCGACGATGATCCGCGCGGCGGGGGCGCCCCTACGCACCGCTTCGAGGCGCGGCATGTCCTCGGGCGTGCCGAGCTTGATCTTCAGCAGCGGCCGGTGCGCATGACGCGCAGCGGCAGCCTGCATCCGCTCGGGCGTGTCGAGGGACAGGGTGAAGGCGGTGATCTCGGGACCGGGCCGCCCGAGACCGGCCAGCGCCCAGACCGGCTGACCGGCCCGCTTCGCCTCCCAGTCCCAGAGCGCGCAATCGACGGCATTGCGCGCGGCACCGGGCGGCAGCGCCTCCTGCAACGCCGCGCGGCCGATCCCGTCGGGCAGACCCGCGATCTGGGCCGTCACGCTGTCGAGCGTTTCGCCGTAGCGGGCATAGGGCACGCATTCGCCGCGCCCGGCGATCCCGTCGCGGGTCACGGTGACGGTGAGCACCCGCGCCTCGGTGCGGGAGCCGCGCGAGATGGTGAACACCTCGGCGAGGCGGAAGGTGTCGCGGGTAACGGTCAGGTCCTGGGCCATGGGACGGGTCTAAAGCGCCGCGAGGGCATCCACCAGCCGCCCCGCCCCTTGCCGGAACGGATCGACCGTCGGCAGGCCCATCCGGCCCTCGATCTCGGCCAGGCATTGCAGCGCGGTCTCGTCGTCCAGCGCCCGGGTGTTGACCGAGACGCCGACCACCTGCACCGCGGGATTGACCACGCGCGCCAGCGCCAGCGCCATGTCGCGCAGCGCTTCCAGCGACGGCAGCCGGTAGTCCGGCAGCCCGCGCATGTGCGTGCGGGTCGGCTCATGGCTGAGAATCAGCGCATCCGGGGCGCCGCCGTGGATCAGCGCGAGCGTGACACCGGAATAGGACGGGTGGAACAGGCTGCCCTGCCCCTCGATCAGGTCCCAGTGGTCGGGATCATTGTCGGGCGTCAGCCACTCGACGGCCCCGGCCATGAAATCCGCGACCACCGCGTCGAGGGGCACGCCTTCGCCGGTGATCAGGATGCCGGTCTGGCCGGTGGCGCGGAAGCTGGCCTTCAGGCCCCGCGCCTGCATCTCGCGGTCCATCGCCAGCGCCGTGTACATCTTGCCGACCGAGCAATCGGTGCCGACGGCAAGGCAGCGCTTGCCGCTGCGCGGGGCGCCGGTCGCGATCGGGTAGGGCACCGAGGGCACCCGGACATCGTGCAGAGCGCGTCCTTCGGCAGCGGCGACGGCGGCAAGGTCCGCCTCGTCCCGGAGCAGGTTGTGCAGTCCGGAGGCGAGGTCGAAGCCCTGCATCATCGCCTCGATCAGCACGTGCTTCCAGGCGGGCGAGATCACGCCGCCGCGGTTGGCGACCCCGATTACCAGCGTCTGGGCCCCGGCGGCGCGGGCCTCTTCCAGCGTCATGTCGGGCAGGCCGAGGTCGGCCTTGCAGCCCGGCAGGCGGAACTGCCCGAGGGCATATTCGGGCCGCCAGTCGCGAATCCCCTGTGCCACCTTGGCGGCGAGCGGGTCGGGGGCGTCCCCGAGGAACAGAAGATAGGGCGTGCGGATCATGGCGCGGACTCCGGCTGAAAGACCGGATCACCCTGCCACCGGACCGATGGGAAGTGCTGCCGAACTGCGGCCCGCGCCCCGGGATGTGCGGGAAAATCTTCGCAGGAATCGAGAGACTGCGACGATTTCTTCGCCGTGGGGCGACCTGCTGACAATCTGTGCAGCGTGTGAACGCGTCAGGCCGCCAGACCCTTGCGCCCCATCTCGAGGAACTTGCTGCGACGGGCGGCCACGATCTCGGACCGCTTCTTGCCGTCGTAGGCCGCCAGCATCTCTTCCAGCGCCTTGCCGACAGCCGAGATCATCGCCGTGCGATGCCGCTGGGCACCGCCGACCGGCTCGGGGATGATGCGGTCCACGACGCCGAGTTTCTTGAGGTCCTGCGCGGTGAGGCGCAGCGCTTCGGCGGCCTCGCGCATCTTCTCGGCATCCTTCCACAGGATCGAGGCGCAGCCCTCGGGCGAGATCACGGAGTAGATCGAGTGTTCGAGCATCGCGACCTCGTTCGCCGTGGCAAAGGCCACGGCCCCGCCGGAGCCGCCTTCCCCGATCACGACGCTGATCAGCGGCACGCCGATCTGCAGGCATTTCTCGGTGGAGCGCGCGATGGCTTCGGACTGGCCGCGCTCTTCGGCGCCCTTGCCGGGATAGGCCCCGGGGGTGTCGACCAGCGTGATCACCGGCAGGCGGAACCGGTCCGCGAGGTCCATCAGGCGGATCGCCTTGCGATAGCCTTCGGGGCGCGCCATGCCGAAGTTGCGCTCGATCCGGCTCTTGGTGTCGGCGCCCTTCTCGTGGCCGATCACGACGACGGGCCGGTCGTTCAGACGCGCGAGCCCCCCCATCACGGCGTGATCGTCCGCGAAGTTCCGATCCCCGGCGAGCGGGGTGTACTCCTGGAACAGCGCCTCGATGTAGTCCTTGCAGTGCGGGCGGTCGGGATGCCGGGCCACCTGGCACTTCCGCCAGGGCGTCAGCGACTTGTAGAGGTCCGCCAGCATCTGGTCGGCCTTCTGGTCGAGCGCAGCGGCCTCGCCCTCGACGTCCATCTCGGGATTCGCCCGCGCCATTGCACGGAGTTCTTCCGCCTTGCCTTCGATCTCGGCCAGCGGTTTCTCGAATTCCAGATAGTTGTTCATGCGGGGCGGTGTCCTGTGGCTGCGGCCTGCGCCGTATATGGCCGGGCGTGGGGCCGGATGCAACTAACCGCGCAGCACGCCCGCGAGGACCGGCAGCATCGACAGCACCAGGAGCGCGGCCATCGCCCGGTTGAACCGGCGCAGCCACACCGGGTCGGTCAGCAGGCGGCGGATGCCGGTGCCGAGGGTTGTCCAGGTCAGCGCCGACAGGCTGCCCAGCACGGCGAAGGCCCCGGCGATCCAGAGCACCCCGGTCACGTCGCGGGCGGGCGCGTAGAGGGTGATCGCGCCCAGCGCCATCGACCACGCCTTGGGGTTCACCCACTGGAACGCCGCAGCCTCGGCAAAGCGCAGCGGGGTGCGGCCCGCCTGCCCGTCCTTCGGCGGGGCGGCGGTCGCGATCCGCCACGCGAGGTAGAGGAGATAGGCGAAGGAGAGCGCCAGCAACACGGTCTCGGCCGGCGGCCAGACCTCGAAGAGCTGCATCACCCCGAAGCCGACCGGCAGGATCATCAGCGGAAAGCCGAACGCCACGCCCGTCATGTGGGGCATGGAGCGGCGCAGGCCGTAGTTGGCCCCGGAGGCCATCAGCATCAGGTTGTTCGGACCCGGCGAAAACAGGGTGGCGAGACAGAACGCGGCGAGCGCGAGGAGCAGATCATAGGTCATGCGCAGGATATGACTGGTCGCGCGTGGCGAGACGTTGCATTCTGACGTCCGGAAACGCCCCAGACGCAATTATTCGCCACCATGGACCAGATCGACCGCAGAATCCTGCATGTGCTTGAGCGCGACGGGCGGATCAGCAATCTCGCGCTGGCCGAGCGCGTCGGCCTGTCCGCCTCGGCGTGCCTGCGACGGGTTTCGGCGCTTGAGAAATCCGGAGTCATCACCGGCTATCGCGCCGTCCTGAACCCGGAGCGCGCGGGCATCGGGTTCACGGCCTATGTCACCGTCGGGTTGAACCGGCACACCAAGGCCGCGCAGCAGGCGTTCGAGCAGGCCATCGCGGCCTCGCCCGAAGTGCGCGAGTGCCACAACATCACCGGCGGGGTGGAGTACCTGTTGCGGGTCGAGGTCAGCGACCTCGCCGCCTACAAGCGGTTCCACACCGATGTGCTGGGCGCCCTGCCACAGGTGAACACTTTGACCACCTATGTCGTGATGGGCTCGCCCAAGGACATGCGCGGTTAGCCCGCGATCATTTCCGCCTGCCGGACGATGACTTCGGCCTGCTTGATCGAGGCGATGTCCACCAGCCGCCCCTTGTAGACGGTCGCGCCCTGTCCGCTGCGCTTGGCCTCGTCCATCGCGGCGAGGATCTCGCGCGCTTCGGTAACCGCGGCTTCGGTGGGGGTAAACACCTCGTTGGCCAGCGCGACCTGCTTAGGATGGATCGCCCACTTGCCGACCATCCCGAGCGTCGCCGACCGCAGCGCCTGCGCCCGGAACCCGTCATCGTCCGAGAAATCGCCATAGGGTCCGTCGACCGGCAGCACGCCATGCGTCCGGCAGGCGGCAACGATGGCGGCCTGCGCCCAGTGCCACGGATCGGCCCAGTATTTCTGGCCCGCGTGGTGCATGTAGTAGTTTTCCTGCGTCCCGCCGATCCCGGTGGTCTGCATCCCCATCGAGGCCGCGAAATCCGCGGCGCCGAGGCTCATGGCGCGCAGGCGGGGCGACCCGGCGGCAATCGCCTCGACATGGCTGATGCCCGCGGCGCTTTCGATGATGACCTCGAAGCCCAGCGGTTTCGTCCGGCCGGTGGCGCGCTCGACCGCGGTCACCAGCGCATCGACGGCATAGAGGTCCTCGGCACAGCCGACCTTCGGGATCATGATCTGGTCGAGACGGTCGCTGCCCTGCTCCAGCAGGTCGACCACGTCCCGGTACCAGTAGGGCGTATCGAGGCCGTTGATCCGCACGCTCAGGGTCTTGGTGCCCCAGTCGATGTCCCCGATCGCCTGGATCGCGTTCTTGCGAGCCTCGGCCTTGTCATCGGGGGCAACCGAATCCTCGAGGTCGATGTTGATCACGTCCGCAGCGCTCGCCGCCATCTTCTCGAAGATCGCGGGACGCGACGCCGGGCCGAAAAGCTGGCAGCGGTTCGGACGGGCGACGGGGGCGGGCTGCAGGCGGAAGCTCATGGGCGCTCCTTCGGTCTGGCAATGAAGTTACGTCGGGTTCGTCGTGCGGGATATTATATTGCGCTGCGGCGCACAAGGCGCTTTTCGCACCCGCAGCATCCCGTCAGCGCTGCAGGCCCGCCCGCGCTTCCGCGATCAGGTGGTCGGAGGCGGTCTCGATGACCTGTTCGATCTCGGCCATGAAGGGCTCGACCCCCAGGCCCGGCGCGATCCGGGGCAGGAACTCGACGACGGCGAGGCCCGGCTTGCGATAGACGCCGGTGCGGGGCCAGAACACCCCGACATTCGTCGCGGCGGGCACCACTGGCTGGCCGAGCGCGGCGTAGAGCGCGCCGACGCCGACCTTGTAGGGGCGCTTCGCATCGGGCGCGACCCGCGTGCCCTGCGGGTAGATCACCAGCTGTCCCTTCGGCGCGTCGGGCGCCGTGACGCCCTCGACCATCTGCTGCACGGCCTTGGCCCGCTTGCCCCGGTCGACGGCCACGCATCCGATCCGCTTGGCGTACCAGCCGAGGATCGGCGCCCAGCGCAACGAGCTCTTCATGATGAAGCGGGGACGCGGGACGACCGAGACGATGATGATGATGTCGAAGAAACTCTGGTGCTTCGAGGCGAGGATGACCTCGTCCGTCGGCACCTCGCCCCGGACCTCGGAGTGCAGCCCGACCATCCAGCGCGCGGTCCAGCGCACCCAGCGGCAATAGGTGTGGACCGCCGCATAGGCCCGGTCGCGGTTGATCATCGCCTGCGGCGTGTACCAGAGCGCGAGCACGAGCATCGCGGCATACATCTGGAGCACGAAGACGAGCGAACGCAGGTAGCGCCAGGCATAGGTCATGAGAGTCGTCCCAACATGCGGAGCGCCGCCGAGCGCGTGGCGAGGAACGCCACGGCGGCCGCCACCGGCGGAATGAAGGCGGGCGTGATCCAGCCCACGCCCTGGAAGCCGAGGCCGGTGAGGAAGCTGCCGGCGCTGTCGTTCCCGGGCAGCAGCGCGATGGCCACCAGCCCCAGCCCTGCCCCCAGCAGCGCCCCGAGCCCGGCACGATGCGTGAACCGGCGGGTGAAGGCCCCGGCGATATAGACATCGCGGGCACCGACGAGGCGCAGCACCTCGATGATCTGGCGGTTCGCGGCCAGGGCGGCCTGGGCGGCCAGCGTGATCATCCCGGCCATCGCCCCGCCGATCAGGGCCAGCGACAGAAGGCCCAGCCAGCGCAGCCCCTCGGCGGCCTCGACCAGCGGACGGCGCCAGCGCGTGTGGTCGTCGAGAACCGCCCCCGGGGCCTCGGCGGCCAGCCGCAGGCGCAGCCCGTCCGGCGCGAACCCGCGGGCATCCTCGATCACCTCGATCAGGCGCGGCAGCGGAAGATCGTCGAGCGGCAGGCCCGGCCCCAGCCACGGTTCGAGCAGTTGCGCCTGCTCGGCATCCGGGATCACGCGGAACGAGGCGATGCCGGGCGTGGTCGCAAGAACCTGCTCGACGGCGCGGGTCTGCGCGTCGAGCTGACCTTCGGGCGCCGAGATGCGGATGGTCGAGGCCCGCGCCAGCGCCTCGGACCAGGTCTCGGCCACGCGGCCCGTCGCCAGCGACAGCGCCAGCGCGAAGACCGCGAGAAACGACATCGCCGCCGAGGTGAACAGCGTCAGCTGTGCGGTGAACCCGGTGGGCGGCACCACCCGGTCGGCCTGCGCGTCGCCGAGCAGCAACGAGAGGTCGAGAACCCTCACAGGTCCGCCCCCGCCAGCGTCAGGCGTCCGGCCTGGATGCGCAGCACGCGGGTGGCGACCTGGCTCTTGGCGGCGCGGATCAGCGCCAGGTCATGCGTCGCGATCATCACCGTCTTGCCCATCCGGTTCAGTTCCACCAGCAGGCCCAGCAGTTTCAGCGACATCTCCCAGTCGATGTTCCCGGTCGGTTCGTCGGCGATGATGATCTGGGGATCGGTCATCACCGCGCGCGCCAGCGCCGCCCGCTGCCGCTCGCCGCCCGACAGCTCCGGCGGCAATTGCCCGGCCTGGTTGCGCAGGCCGACCCAGTGCAGCAGGTCGTGAAGGTCCTGCCCCGGAACCGGGCGCGACGACACCGTCAGCGGCAGCGCGATGTTCTCGGCCACGCTCAGGTGGTCGAGGAACCGGCAGTCCTGATGCACGACCCCGATCGATTGCCGGGTGCGGGCGACATCGTCCCGGGTCATCCGGGTGCCGTCGACCCCGTAGAGATGCACGCGACCGACGGTCGGATGCAGTTCGAGATAGCAGAGCTTGAGCAGCGTCGTCTTGCCGGCGCCTGACGGCCCGGTGAGGAAATGGAATGAGCCGGGAGCGAGTCGCAACGTGATGTCGGACAGGAGGGCGCCGCCGCGTCCGTAGCTGTAGCCCACGTTGTCCAGTTCGATCACAGGCGCGTCCCGACGCTGAAAGGGTTTGCAGTCCCGAGTGTTACGGTGCGCTGTCCGGGGTTGCAATCGTGCCGCGCCGGGCGCTCAGGCTTGGAAAACAATCGATGCGTTGCTATGGCCGGTGAGGGGCTCAAGAACGGCCCTGTTTCGAGCGAGTTGGCCGGATGCGCCTGACCTGTCCCAATTGCAGTGCCGAATACGAGGTCGACCCCAGCGTGATCCCCGCGGCCGGCCGGGACGTGCAGTGTTCGAATTGCAGCCACACGTGGTTCCAGCCCCCGGCGAACGGGCAGGCGACCGCCGCGCCGCGCCGCGTCGTGCGGGCGATCACCGAGGACAACGCCGAAGAGGAACTCGCCCGCCGCCGCAGCCGGGTCGCGGCTCAGCGCGCGCAACGTCCGGCCGCGCCTGCGCCCGTGGCGGAACCGGCGCCGGTCCGACGCCCGACTGCCGAGGTCGTGCCGATGCCGGAGCGCGACGAGATCGACGACGCCCCGCGTCCGCTGCCGAAGCGGCCGGTGGACGAAGAAGTGCTCCGTATCCTGCGGGCCGAAGCCGACCGCGAGGCCCGCGCCCGGCGCGGCGAGCCGCTGGAAGCGCTCGAGGCCCAGCAGGAAATGGCGCTCGGGGGCAGCGCCCCCAGTCAGTCGTCCCGCGTGCCGACCGACCCGCGCGACCTGTCCGACGAGGACCTCGTGCCCTCGGGCGGCTTCGGCCGCCGCCGGAAGGAGAAGCGGCCGACCCCGGGCAGCGCCCGCGCGCAGTTGCCGGATGTCGACCAGATCACCAACAGCCTGAGGGCCTCGAGCGAGCGTCCCGGGTCCGCGGCCGCCTACATGGAAGTCGAAGAGACCCTGCGCCGGGTGCGGCGCGGCCAGGGCTTCCGGCTCGGGTTCAGCCTGATGCTGCTGATCGCGGCAGCGGGGATCTTCGCCTACGTCTTCTCGGCCGAGATCATCGGGTGGTTCCCCGAGGCAGAGCCTTACGTCCTGCGCTACGTCACCGAGGTGAACGTCGCCCGCACCTGGCTCGACGAGACGGTGCGCACGCTGACGGCGCAGGTGCTCACGCTGATCGGGGACGCGACGGGCGGCTGACGCTCAGAACTGATCCAGCAGGCGGCGCAGGTAATCGAGCTCCTGCTCGGAGCGTTCCTGCTCGCCGGACCGGCGGCGGATCTCGTCCAGAAGCTCCTGCGCGCGTTCCTGCGGATCGACCCCGTCCAGCAATGCCTCGTCGGTTCCGAGCCGCCCGAAGTTGCCGTTCTCGCGGCCCAGCGGATCGCGCTGTTCGGTCGGGTCCTGACCGTTCTGTGCCTGTCCGCGCTGGCCCTGCTGACCCTGTTGCTGCTCCTGCGCGATCATGTCGCCGAGGTTCTGCATCCCGTCGCGCAGCGCATCGATCGCTTCGGACTGGTTGTCGAGCGCGTCGGGCAGGTCCCCGCGGCCCAGCGCCTCGGCGGCATCGTCCATCGCCTCGCCCGCGCGGCCCAGCGCCTCGCGCGCGGCGTCGCCCTCGGGCGTGCCCGCCCCCGGCAGGTTGCGGCGCTGTTGCTCCAGCATCCCGCGCAGGGCTTCCTGCCGCCGTTGCAGGTCCTCGGCGGTCATCTCGCCCGGCTGCTGCCCCTGGCCCTGGCCGCCCTGCTGGCCGGGTTGCTGGCCCTGCCCCTGCTGGCCTTGGCCTTGCTGGCCCGGCTGCCCCTGTTGACCTTGCTGGCCCTCCTGCAGCTGCTGGAAGCTGTCATCCGCGAGGCCCTGCTGCTGACGCAGGGTGTCCTGCAGGCCTTCCATTGCCTGTTCGCCCGGGCTCTGGCCCTGCTGGCCTTGCTGGCCCTCGGCGACCTGCATGTTCTCCATCATCTGCATGAGCTGATCGAGGAGCGCCTGCGCTTCGTCCATCCGGCCTTCGCGCATGAGTTGCTCGATCTGGTCGAGCAATTCCTGCAACTGGTCGCCCGTCATGGTCTGGGCGTTCGGATCGGCCTCGGCCATCTCCTGCCCGCTCTCGCGCTGCTGCTCGGCGAGCTGGCGCATGTAGTCGTCCATCGCCTCGCGCAGTTCCTGCATCAGCTCGGCGATCTCGTCCTCCGACGCCCCGCGCCGCATCGCTTCGTCCAGCGCCTCGCGCGCGCGCTCCAGCCGTTCGCGGGCGTCGTCGAGCGAGCCTTCCTCGAACTGCAGCGCCGCGTCCCACAGGGCCGCCGCGATGGCATCGCGCGCCTCCGGTTCGAGGCCGCTGTCGAGACCCGCGCGCAGGTCCGTCAGCGCGGCCTCCAGCATCGTGGCACCGGTTTCGTTGGTGATGAAGCCCTCGGGGTTCCAGCTGACCGCCTTCAGGACCTGCCAGACCCGCTTCGCGTTCTCGCGGCTCCAGAGCAGGTCGCGGCGCTGCTCGATGATCGCGGCCGCGAGCG
>JAUHZL010000383.1 GCA_030425945.1 Alphaproteobacteria bacterium
GGAGTTCAGCGGCTTTCATGCCGGTTTTTTCCTTTCTCACGACACCAGAGGGCCCCCATGGGCAGGGTCACCCTCGATCTGGTGGATGCATGTCAAACGACGAATCCCCGGGAGGGCCCGGGGACTCGGCGGATGCCGCTCTATAGGGGAGATGGCCCTGGGGGACAAGTCCCCTTCGGCCGTCTCGCGCGACGCCCCGGATGCACGGAAAATCTTCCCTTTTCGACGGCCTCCGCACAAGACTTGACGCATGGTCAGAGTTGCAGCGCTTCCCCGTCTTCTCGCCGCCCGCATCGTCGGGCACGCGCTGACCTTCGTGGCCCGCTTCGTGATCGCGGTCCGGGCGGACTGGCGCGGGATCGAGCCGGTGCCGCGCCAGCGCGTCTACTTCGCCAACCACGTCAGCAACGCCGACATGCCCATCCTGTGGTCGGTCCTGCCCTCGGCGCTGCGGCGGCGGACCCGGCCGGTCGCGGCCGCCGATTACTGGCTGAAGACGCCGCTGCGGACCTTCGCCGGGCGCGACGTGTTCCGGGCCGTGCTGATCGACCGGCGGCCCGAGGCGCGCACCGAGGACCCGATGGCGCGGATCCTCGAGGCGCTCGACGAGGGGTCTTCGCTGATCATCTTCCCGGAGGGCAACCGCAACATGACCGAGGATCCGCTGCTGCCGTTCCGCGCCGGGCTCTACAACATGGGCCGCGCCCGGCCCGAGGTGGACCTTGTCCCGGCCTGGATCGCCAACCTGAACGAGGTCATGCCCAAGGGCGAGGTCATCCCCCTGCCGCTGATCTGCACCGTGACCTTCGGCGCGCCGCTGCATGTCGGACCGGACGAGGGCAAGGACGCCTTCCTCGCCCGCGCCGCGGCTGCCCTGGCGGCGCTGGCGCCGCCCCGGCCGGATGACATCCGATGAGCGACACCACCTCGGACATCCTGCTGCTCAGCCTCGGCGTCATCACCTTGCTGGTGGCGCTGACCCTGTTCGGCGAGGTGATGCGCGGGCGCCTGCCCGTCGGCCAGACCAACCCGGTGGTCGAGACCTTCATGCAGCGCGTCCACTCCTGGTGGGCGATCGTCGTGCTGCTGACACTGGCGACGCTGGCGGGCGAGATCGGGCTGCTGTTCCTCTTCGGCTTCGTCAGTTTCGCGGCGCTGCGCGAGTTCCTGACCTTCGCCTACAAGCGCAAGGCGGATCACCTGTCGCTGGCGCTGGCCTTCTTCGTGATCCTGCCGCTGCAATACCTGTTCGTCGGCATGGGCTGGACCGGGCTCTTTGCCGTGTTCATCCCGGTCTATGCCTTCCTGCTGCTGCCCATCGTCAGCGCGCTGCGGGGCGATGCGAACCGGTTCCTGATCCGCGTGGCCGAGACGCAGTGGGGCCTGATGATCTCGGTCTTCTGCATCAGCCACGTCCCCGCCCTGCTCAGCTTCGAGCCCGCCGGCGAACGGTCGATCCTGCTGATCCTGTTCCTCGTGATGGTGGTGCAGATCGGGGACCTGGCCGAATACTATTGCGGCCGCCGTTTCGGGCGAACCCGCGTCGCGCCGGGCCTGTCCCCCAAGACGGTGCAGGGCATGGTCTGCGGGGTGCTGGCCGCCGCGGCGACCGGGGCGCTGCTGCACTGGACGACACCCTTCGGTCCCGGCTGGGCCGCTACGCTGGCGGCGGTCGCCTCGGTCACGGGCATGTTCGGCAGCCTCGTCTTCGCGGCGATCAAGCGGGACAAGGGCGTGAAGGACTGGTCGCACCTGATCCCGGGCCAGGGCGGGTTCCTCGACCAGATGGACAGCGTGATCTTCGCGGCGCCGGTGTTCTACCACCTGACCCACCTGATCTGGACCTGATCCCTCATCGAGTGCCCGCCAACAGAAAACCCCCGCCTGTTGCCAGGCGGGGGGTTCCAATTTCAGCAAGCGGCAAGGTCGCCCTTACCAGTCCTCGCGGACCACGGTGCGGGTCTTGATCGGCAGCTTCATCGCGGCGAGGCGCAGGGCCTCGCGGGCGACGGCCTCGGGCACGCCATCGATCTCGAACATCACGCGGCCGGGCTTCACGCGGCAGGCCCAGTAATCCACCGAACCCTTACCTTTACCCATCCGGACTTCGGTCGGCTTCGAGGTCACCGGCACATCCGGGAAGATCCGGATCCAGACACGGCCCTGACGCTTCATGTGACGGGTCAGAGCGCGGCGGGCGGCCTCGATCTGACGCGCGGTCACGCGCTCGGGCTGGGTGGCCTTCAGGCCGAAGGTGCCGAAGTTCAGGTCAGACCCGCCCTTCGCTTCGCCCTTGATGCGGCCCTTGTGCTGTTTGCGGAATTTCGTGCGCTTCGGTTGCAGCATCTTCTCAACTCCTTACCGGTCGCGGCGCGGACGAGGCCCGCCGCCTTCCTGGAGCTCCGCCTGACGACGATCACGGGCCGACGGGTCGTGCTCCATGATCTCGCCTTTGAAGATCCAGACCTTGATGCCGATGATGCCATAAGGCGTCGTGGCTTCGGCCAGCGCGTAGTCGATGTCCGCGCGCAGGGTGTGCAGCGGAACGCGGCCCTCGCGGTACCATTCGGTCCGGGCGATCTCGGCGCCGCCGAGGCGGCCCGCGACGTTGACCCGGATGCCGAGCGCGCCCATGCGCATCGCGTTCTGAACCGAGCGCTTCATCGCGCGGCGGAACGAGACACGACGCTCGAGCTGCTGGGCGATCGACTCGGCCACCAGCTGCGCATCGAGTTCCGGCTTGCGGACTTCGACGATGTTCAGGTGCAGTTCGCTGGCGGTGAGGTTCGCGACCTTCTTGCGAAGGGTCTCGATGTCCGCACCTTTCTTGCCGATGATCACGCCCGGACGCGCGGTGTGAATGGTCACACGGCACTTCTTGTGCGGACGCTCGATGATCACGCGGCTGACGCCGGCCTGCTTGCACTCTTCCTTGATGAAGTCGCGGATCTTGAGGTCTTCGAGCAGAAGATCCCCATAGTCCTTGGTATCGGCGTACCAGCGGCTGTCCCAGGTCCGGTTGACCTGAAGGCGCATACCGATCGGGTTGACCTTCTGACCCATTATGCCTGCTCCTCGACCTGGCGGACCTTGATGGTGATTTCCGA